>NZ_JAYXIH010000050.1:0-25781 GCF_036016755.1 Aurantimonas sp. A3-2-R12
TCCCGCAAATCTGATGAAACAGCCTTTCCCATAGAGCACCTCCTGCTCACAGAGAATCAAACCGAACATCAAATGGGAACCCGTCGATTCAAATTATTCGCCGGATGCTTTAGCCCCTGGGGCGGCCCCGCTGCCAAGGCGGCGCGGCACAAGGGCGTTCGTCGTCCGAAAGGACACACAACCCTGGAACGGGTGACCCGCCGCGCGGTTTCCACAGAACAATCGGCTTTTTCGTTCTTTCTTAAGGCATTTTTTTAAGCTTCTCGAAACAGGATGGCCTGGTCATCAAGCGTATCCAGGCGATCGATCGAGTTTCATGTCAGTCGCAGCACCGCCCAGTTATCATCATGCCGTCGTCGAGCGGCCGCGCGCCGCACGCAGTGGCGATATCGCCAAGACGCTCAAGGCAACACGCGAGCGGTTGTCGTCACGCGGCGGTCTTGCGCCGGGATTCGACCGCGAGCTCCTGACCCAGCATGTCGCCGCGCTGCAGGCGGCGGCCATCGTGCTGCCGCTACCGGTCATTTTGACCGGACTGGGGCTGTCGGTCTTCACCGGTCCGCTGCCCGCGGTGGTGTGGACCGGCTTCGCGCTTCTCGGCTACCTGGCTCTGGTGCTCGCCTCACGGCGTTTCGCAACCGATGTCTCGGCACGGTTCGATGTCTCACGCTGGGCCAAGCTCTTCGTTGTCGGCCATGTCGTCGCCGGGCTTTCATGGGCGTATCTCGCGACGCTGTCCTGCGCCGATTGCGCGCCGCTTCGCTTCGAGATTTTTCAGTTCACGGTGCTGTTCCTGGCGATCGCGATGATCGCGATGATCTCATCGACCCTGAAAGCGGTGGTCCCGCTCACCTTCCTGCCGACGGTGCTGGTCCTCGGCTACGGCATCGTCGCGGCCCCACAACCGGTTCTCGGCGCCATGCACGCCGTGCTGATCGGCGCCGTGCCGTTCTTCGCCGTGGTCGCCGAGACATTGCGCCGCGCCGCGATCGCGCAATTGAAGCATCAAAGTGAAAAAGACGAGCTGATCACCGAACTCGACATCGCCCGCGTCATGTCCGACGAAGCGCGATTGCGTGCCGAGGAAGCCAATCTGGCCAAATCCCGCTTTCTGGCGACGATGAGCCACGAGTTGCGTACACCCCTCAACGCCATCCTCGGCTTTTCGGAAGTCATGAGTAACGAGATCCTCGGGCCGGTCGGCAATGATTCCTACAAGGAATATGTCGCCGACATCCATGCGTCCGGCCAACATCTCCTCGGTCTGATCAACGAGATCCTCGATCTCTCGCGCGTCGAGGCAGGACGATACAATCTCGACGAGGAAGCCATCGACCTGGTGCCGATCGCCCGCGCCTGCCTCGGCTACATCAAGGTCAAGGCCGAGGCGAAGAACCTCGTTGTGCGCTCGGAGTTCGAGAAGGACCTGCCGGCGATGTGGGCGGACGAGCGGTCGCTGCGCCAAATCATCATCAATCTTTTGTCGAACGCGGTGAAATTCACCCCGCGCGGCGGCGAAATCGTGCTGCGCGTCGGCTGGACGGCCGGGGGCGGCCAGTATGTTTCCGTCAAGGACAATGGTCCCGGCATTCCCGAGGAGGAAATCCCGGTCGTGTTGTCGTCCTTCGGCCAGGGCTCGATCGCCATCAAGAGCGCCGAACAGGGCACCGGTCTTGGACTGCCGATCGTCCAGGCGCTGGTCAAGATGCACGACGGCAGCTTCGAACTGCTGTCGCGCCTGCGCGAAGGCACCGAGGCGATCGCGATCTTCCCCAATTCCCGCGTTCTCGAGGTGATGCCAGCGCTCGACGAGCAGGACTGAACGGGCGCTCGGTGCCGGGTCGATGGATTTTTGCTTGTTCCATCTCCGGAGGCTCGCCATATCAACGCCTGTGAACGACGATGGCTGTCACCAGATCCGTTGAGGACCATGAGCATCGAAAGCCCCTGCATCCTCGTCTGCGTGCTCGACCCGAAGACCGGCTATTGCTTCGGCTGCGGCCGGACCGGTGCGGAGATCGCCGGCTGGACCGCCATCTCGTCCAAGGACCGCCGGGCGGTCATAGACATGCTGCCTGCCCGGCTGGCGGGCGTCGAGCGGCCGGCCCGGCGGGAGACCGCCCGCTCCCGGCGCACCCGCGAGCGGCGTGAAACGGACGCTGGCGGCGATGCGTAGCGGCCGGCTCCTTTGGATCATCCTCGGCCTCCTGGCCGCGGCCGGTCTCGCACTGGTGCTCAACACCGACGGCCAGATCGTCGGGCTGGATGACAACCAGTTCGCCAGCCTTGCCTATTATGGCGCCTGGGGCCTGGCGCTGGCCTCGACGGCGGTGCTGATGCTGCGCACCCGGCTTGGCGAGGCCTTGCGGGGTGCCCCGATCTGGTTTCTCGCTTTCGTCGCCCTGATCGGACTCTACACCTTTCTGCCAGACCTCGCCGGCTTGAAGAACCGTCTGATGGCCGCATTGGTCCCAGGAACGCTGGTCGCGGTCGGAGCGCCGGAGGGCAAGCGGTTCATGGCGCTGCGCGGGATCGACGACCATTTCCGACTCGACGGTTCGATCGACGGCAAGCCGATCTCCTTCATCGTCGACACCGGCGCCTCGATCGTGGCCATGGACCGCGCCACCGCCGAGAGCATAGGCATCGACACGGCACGCCTGCGCTATTCCCAGGAGGTGATGACGGCGAACGGCATCGCCCGTGCGGCGCCGATCCGGCTGGATGCCGTTCGCGTCGGCGACATTGTCCGCCACGACGTGCCAGGGGCGGTAACCGACAGCAATGGTCTCGGGTCGGCGCTGCTCGGCATGAGCTTCCTCAACACCCTCACCTCCTTCGACTTCCGCGGCGACCGGCTGATCCTCACCGATTAGGTCGTGTGATGGACGCTCACAGCAGGCTGTAGGCGAAGCGCGCCGCGACGATCAGTAGGAATGTGCCGAAGCCGAGTTCAAGCTGGCGGCGGGTCAGCCGGTGCGCCAGCGCCACGCCGAGCGGCACTGCGAGGATCGAGGCCGGTGCGACGAGGCCGACGGCAGCGAGGCTGACGAAACCCAGGCTGAACGACGGCAGCAACGGATTGCCCCAGCCGCCGGCGATATAGGCAAGGACGCCAGGGATCGAGATCAAGACGCCGACTCCGGCGCTGGTCGCCACCGCCTGGATCATCGGCCGGCCGTAGAGTGTCATGAAGGTGTTGTTGAGAATACCGCCGCCGATCCCCATCAGCGACGACATCAACCCAATGACGAAGCCGGCGACCGAGCGTCCGGCAAGGCCCGGCAGGTCCGAGCCCAGCAAAAACCCGACACGCCCGAAGATCAGCTTCAATCCGAGCGTGAAGGCGAGTGCCGCGAAGATCGCCCGGAGTTCCGCCGACGTGGCTGACGCGGCAATATAAGCGCCGGCCACGGCGCCGAGCGGTATGGCGATCGTCCAGCCCTTTAGCAGCGTCCAGTCGACCGCGTCCCGCTTCCAGTGCGAAGCCAGCGAGCGCAGCGACGTCGGAATGATGATCGCGACGGAAGAGCCGATCGCCAGATGCATCGAGACGGCGTGACTGACGCCGAGTCCCTCGAAGGTCTGGTAGAGCACGGGGACAAAGATCGCCCCGCCGCCGACGCCAAACAGACCGGCGAGGAAGCCGGCGGCCGCCGCGGCCGCGACGATCGGTAAGGCCAGGGCGGCAAGGGAAGCAACATCGATCGGAATCATGGCGCGTCATAGGCCGTCGGCGCGCTGTTTGCATCCCTGATTCGGCGCATCGGGAGGCGAAAATCGGTCGGGGCCGTGGGGCTCAGGCGGCGGCGCGCCCGACAGCATCGATCCGCACGGCGGCAAATGCCTCATGGAGCAGCTGCGGCCCGGCATCGGGGCGGCTTGCGCCCTCGGACAGAATCTGCCGCCAACGCCGCGCGCCCGGCATACCGTGGAACAGCCCGATCATGTGCCGCGTAACCTGGCCGAGCCGGCCGCCTTGCGCGATGTGCCGGGCGGCATAGGCAGCCATGGTATCGATCAGCGCGGCAAAGTCGATCACCCGGGGCGCTTCGCCGAAGATGCGGGCGTCGACCGCGGCGAGCTGGTCCGGCGTCTGATAGGCGGCACGTCCCATCATCACGCCGTCGACGTGGGGCCGCTGCGCCTCGGCCTCGCAAAGGGTTTTCACGCCGCCGTTCAGCCCCACGAAGATATCGGGAAGCCGCTGCTTCAGGCGATGCACCCGATCATAGTCGAGCGGCGGGATGTCGCGATTCTGCTTCGGGCTGAGACCCTCCAGCCAGGCCTTGCGCGCATGGACCCAGATACCCGCAACGCCAGCCGCTACGGCTGCGTCGGCGAGCCGGTCGAGCGCCTCTTCGGGGTCCTGATCGTCGACGCCCAGCCGACACTTGACCGTCACCGGGACGGCGCTGGCGCCTGCCATCGCCGCCAGACATTCGCCGACGAGGCCTGGCTCGCGCATCAGACAGGCGCCGAAGGTGCCGGACTGGACCCGATCCGACGGGCAGCCGACATTCAGGTTGATCTCGTCGTAGCCGTATGAGGCAGCGATCCGGGTGGCACGCGCCAGTTTGTCCGGATCCGAGCCGCCGATCTGTAGCGCCACCGGATGCTCCGCCGCATCGAAGCCCAGGAGCCGCTCGGTATCGCCATGCAGGATCGCATCGGCGACGATCATCTCGGTGTAGAGCAACGCACGCCGCGTCAACTGACGGTGAAAGAACCGGCAGTGGCGATCGGTCCAGTCGATCATCGGCGCGACGGCAAAGCGGCGGTCGACGCCATCTGGATTTCGGAGCGGTTGCATCCGCGTTAGGTAACGATTGGCGCTCGGCCTGCCAAGTCGCGACGCATCGACGGGGAGATCGGCGCGAGATCGGGGGACCCGCGGTTGCCGCTATTCCTGGTCGAGGGCGCGATCAAGGCCGGCCAGCCCTCGTTCGAGTCCCGCGAGTTCGTCCTCGCTCAATTCGCTCAGCACCTGGTTTTCGGCCTCCTCGACCTTGGGGACGAGCGACAGGTAAGCGCGCCTGCCCGCCTCGGTCAGGGTCAGATATTCGAAACGCCGGTCGGCCGTCGCCCGACTGCGGCCCAGCCAACCGCGCCGGTCGAGAGACGACACGGCCCGGCTGACTTTGGTCTTATCCATCGCCGTCGTCTCGACGATGTAAGAGGAGGTGAATGCCTTTCCGTCAGCGGCGCCGAGGATGATCAGCACGCTGAACTCCGGGGCCGTAAGGCCGTGCTCATCCCTGTGAACCTGGGCGGTGATCCGGCCAAGCGCGGTCGCCGCCCGGATTAGCCGGTTGGTAAGAAAAAGGGTTCGGCCCTCGGTCTTGTTCGCGCTCATCGATCGTTGCCCTACACTTGGAGAGTTCGACGTCATCTCCGGCTTGCCGCGATCGGCCCGCCTTGGCCGAGAGCCGCGCGAAGCCGATCGTTGAAAAGTGATCCGGTCCTACCGAGCAAACGTTGCAATCGCGCCGACTGTTCCGCTTGATCGGCCAGTCGCAAGCGTTTCCGGCGCTTCGCGCCAGGCTTTGCTTGCGTCGGCGGCCTGCGACAGCCGGAAGAAGAAGGCTCGTCAGGCCTGTTGATTCAGATCATTGGCCCTACGTCCCGGTTGGGCCACACAGGAAACGCCAGAGCGCGTCGCGCCGGCAAGCAACAGCGAAGGGGAACCGATGATGGACGGATTTGGTTGGATGGGCGGCGGCATGGGGTTCGGCGGTTTGTGGATGCTGCTGTTGCTCGTCGTCGTCATCCTGGCGATCTTCGCGCTGGTGAAATATCTGAGCCGCTGAACCTGTTTTCAAAAGGAGACGTCAAATGTCCTATACGATCAACCGTATCTTCGACGCGGAGAGCTTCGATGCCGTCGTGGAACGCACCCGATCGGCGCTCACCGACCAGGGCTTCGGCGTTCTGACCGAGATCGACGTCAAGGCGACGATGAAGAAGAAGCTCGACATCGACATGGACGACTATCTGATCCTCGGGGCCTGCAACCCACGCATGGCGCATCAGGCCATCGGCCTCGAGCCGCGTGTGGGAGCGATGCTTCCCTGCAACGTGATCGTGCGAAAAACTGGACCGAACGCGGTCGAGGTCAGCGCGGTCGATCCGCAGGCCTCGATGGAGGCTATCGACAACGCGGGACTGAAGTCGGTCGCCGGTCAGGTGCGTGACATGCTCGAAACGGTCGTCCAGAAGATCTGACGGTCATCCGTGCCCGCTGGATGCCACGCATCCTCTTGGAACGAGCGCCTGCGTGAATGTGCTTTGCCTGTTTGGCACACCGGCAAGTATACGGTCGGCGCCGGCGGAGATCGATGGGGCGGCCCCCTCCCCTCATTTTCCACACCCTGCACCAGCATCGCGCCCGCTGTGCCGGCACGGGGTGATCGCGGCTTTGCATTTCACGCCAAATTCCCTATAGCTTCGCGCCAAATTCGACATGGACCATCAGACAAGGATAAATCATTGTCTTCAACCTTCGACCGGGTCGCGGATATCATCGCCGAGACCAGCGAGATCGACCGCGAGCAGATCACTCCGGAAAGTCACACCATCGACGACCTCGGAATCGATTCGCTGGACTTCCTCGACATCGTGTTCGCGATCGACAAGGAGTTCGGGATCAAGATTCCGCTCGAGAAATGGACCCAGGAGGTCAATGACGGCGACGTGCCGACGGAGGAATACTTCGTGCTGAAGAATCTCTGCGCGAAGATCGACGAGCTGCGCGCGGCGAAGGCAGGCTGAGGCATAAGAACTATCGCGTGGCGGCTACAGCCCCCGCGGGTTCGCCCAATCCACCCGACGGATGCCGTGGACGTGGGACGGCAGCGTGACGGGGTCCGATAGCTGACGCGGCTATCCGGTCTCATGCTTTGGAGCGGAGGACGTTACGGACCGATCGCGCCGCTGGGAGACGGAACGATCCGGAAGCTTGGAACAATCGCATGACTGAGACTGCCAGGGACGTCGTCATAACCGGTATCGGCATGGTGTCCTCTATCGGCGAGGGGATCGCGGCCCATCTCGACGCGATCGCGCGAGGTCCCGCCCCGCAGCCCAGGATCGAGGCCGAGGCCTACGCGCCTTATTTCGTCCATCCCCTGCCCCCCATCGACTGGTCCGGCCAGATCCCGAAAAAGGGCGACCAGCGCCAGATGGAGACCTGGCAAAAGCTGGGCACCTATGCGGCGGGGCTAGCGTTGGACGATGCCGGCATCCCGGCCGACGAGGCGGTTCGCGGCAAGATCGACATGGTGGTTGCCGCCGGGGGCGGCGAGCGCGACATGACCGTCGACGCGCTGGTGATGGAGCGGGCGCGGGGGTCGAACGACCGCGACCGCATCGTCAACGAGACCCTGTCGGCGGAACTGCGGCCGACCCTGTTTCTGACGCAGCTTTCCAACCTCCTCGCGGGCAACATCTCGATCGTTCACAAGGTCACGGGTTCGTCGCGCACCTTCATGGGCGAGGAAGCGGCGGGGATTTCGGCGTTCGCCTCGGCCAGAGCCCGGATCGCGTCCGGTCAGAGCGACATCTGTCTGGTCGGCGGCGCGTTCTCGGCCGAGCGCAAGGATCTGATCCTCAATTTCGATCTCGCCGGGCTGATGCTCAAGGACGAGTGGCGCCCGGTGTCGTCCCGCGTGGCGCCCCATGACGGCATCGCCGTCGGCAGCGTCGGCGCCTTCGTCATCCTGGAATCGGCCGAGCATGCCGCCGCCCGATCGGCCCTCGCCTACGCCCGGCTGATCACCGCGACCGGCGACCGCGGCCGGCGCGAGACGGCCGCGACCGAGGCTCGCTTTCAGGCCGTTCTGCCGCCGCAGCAGGGACCGGCGGAAGAGACATTGGTTCTGTCGGGCGCGACGGGCATCGCCGATCTTCTGGCCATCGAACGCAGTGTTCTGCAAAAAACCTTTCCGGGGGCGCCGGTCCGCGCCTATGGAACGCTCCTCGGCCACTCCTTCGAGGCGCAGCTGCCCGCCGGGATAGCGCTGGCGGCGGGGGCGCTGTCGCGTGGCGAGGCTTTGCCGCCTCTCGATCCAGGCGAGGAACAGCCGGTATCGGCGCGGCCCCGCCGGGCGGTCGTGACCGCGATCGGCCATCTCCACGCCGAGGGCGCTTGCCTGCTCGAGGCCGTGGACGGCCGCAGATTGTGAGGACCAGATCATGAGCGCCAATGTGACCGCCGCGGAGACCGATTTCCTGGGCCGTCCGGTGATCGCGATCACCGGTCTTGGCATC
This sequence comes from Aurantimonas sp. A3-2-R12, assembly GCF_036016755.1. Lineage (NCBI taxonomy): Bacteria > Pseudomonadati > Pseudomonadota > Alphaproteobacteria > Hyphomicrobiales > Aurantimonadaceae > Aurantimonas > Aurantimonas sp. A3-2-R12. Next base: position 8,269 of record NZ_JAYXIH010000050.1, read on the forward strand.
GTGTCCTCGCTCGGCCGCGGCGTCGAGGACAATTGGGCCGCGCTGTCCTCGGGCCGCTCGGGCATCCACCGGATCGAGCGGTTCTCGACCGAGGGGCTGCGGACGACCATTTCCGGCTCCGTCGACTTCATGNGCCGCGCTGTCCTCGGGCCGCTCGGGCATCCACCGGATCGAGCGGTTCTCGACCGAGGGGCTGCGGACGACCATTTCCGGCTCCGTCGACTTCATGGAAGCGGAGAACGACACCTCGACTACCCTGTCCTACGCCATGGCCGAAGCCGCGGGATCCGAAGCGATCCGGATGGCCGGCCTGCCGGACGAAGACTTTGGCGGACCGCTGTTTCTGGCCGCACCGCCGGTGGAGATGGAATGGCAGCATCGCCTCGCCCTCGACGCGATGGACGGCGCCGAACGCGAGGAGGCCGGCTACGACCGGCTGCTGGAAGTGGCCAGGCGCCACCCCAATCCCGCGATCTACCGTTTGACCCAGTGCAGCCGGATCTCCGAGCTGCTGGCCGATCGGCTAGGAACCCGTGGCCTGCCGATCACCCTGTCGACCGCCTGCGCCTCGGGCGCCAGCGCCATCCAGCTCGGCGTCGAGGCGATCCGCCGCGGCGAGACCGAGCGGGCGATCGCGATCGGCACCGATGGTTCGATCACGCCGGAATCGGTGATCCGCTTTTCGCTGCTTTCGGCGCTGTCGACCAACAATGACGTTCCGGAAAAGGCCTCCAAGCCCTTCTCCAAGGATCGGGACGGCTTCGTCATGGCGGAGGGCGCGGGCGCGCTCGTCCTGGAGTCGCTGACGGCGGCCAAGGCACGCGGGGCCAGGATTCTCGGCATCATCCACGGCTGCGGCGAACGCGCCGACGACTTCCACCGCACGCGCTCCAAGCCCGACGGCTCGCCGATCATCGCGACCATCAAGGCCGGAATCGCCGACGCCGGCATGGAGCCGACCGACATCGACTATATCAATGCCCACGGGACCTCGACCCCGGAAAACGACCGGATGGAAGCGACCGGCCTCGGCGCCATCTTCGGCGAGGCGCTGAAGACGACCCCGATCTCGTCGAACAAGTCGATGATCGGCCACACGCTGACCGCGGCCGGAGCGATCGAGGCCGCCTTCTCGGTGCTGTCGCTGCAACACGGCGTGCTGCCGCCGACGATCAATTACGACAATCCGGACCCGGCAATCCCGCTCGACACGGTACCGAAAACCGCACGCTCGGCCGATATCCGCGCGGTGCTGTCCAATTCCTTCGGCTTCGGCGGCCAGAACGTCTGTCTCGTCATCGGGCGCGAACCGCGCGCCTGACCGCCGGTTCCACAACATCAAGAGCGCAAGCAAGAGCAGGAACGGTTTCCTGCGTCTCCTTCGCTTTCACTTGCGAAATTCGATCACATGGGATTGGGGCGAAACCGATCGAATGTCATCGTGATCCAGACTGAGGTAGTATCATGCGGGCATTGCAACTCGTCGGCGACCGCGACCTGAGGGTGGTCGACCTGCCACCGCCGCCCGAGCCCGGCCCCGGCGAGGTCACCGTGGCGATCAAGGCAGTGGCGCTCAACCACATCGACGTCTGGGGCTGGCGCGGCATGGCGTTTGCCAAGCGCAAGATGCCGCTGGTCGTCGGCGCCGAGGCCGCCGGTGTGGTGTCGGCGATCGGTCCGGGCGTCGCCTCGGTGCTGCCCGGCCAACTCGTGTCGATCTATGGCGCGCGCACCTGCGGGCTCTGTCGCCCCTGCCGCGAGGGCCACGACAATCTTTGCGAGCATGTCGGGGGCGTCCACGGCTTCCATCTCGACGGCTTCGCGCAGGAAAAGGTCAACCTGCCGGCCCGGCTGCTCGTCCCTGCCCCTCCGGGCTGCGACGCGATCGGAGCGGCGCTGGCGCCGGTCACCTTCGGCACGGTCGAGCACATGCTGTTCGACAATGCCAAGCTCGAGTCGGGCGAAACGATCCTGATTCACGCCGGAGGCTCCGGCATCGGATCGGCCGCGATCCAGCTCGCCAAGAAGATGGGCTGCACGGTCATCACGACGGTTGGGTCCGACGACAAGATCGAGCGCGCCAAGGCGCTGGGCGCCGACCATGTCATCAACTACCGCAAGGACCGCTTCGAGGGCGTAACCCGCAAGCTGACGAAGAAAAAGGGGGTCGACGTGGTGTTCGAGCACGTCGGCAAGGATACCTTCGCGGCCTCGATGCTGTGCCTGAAGCGTGGCGGGCGGCTGGTCACCTGCGGCTCGACATCCGGCATCTCGACCGAGGTCAATCTGATGATGCTCTTCCAGCAGCAGTTGCGGCTTCTCGGCTCCTTCGGCTGCCGCATGGAGAACATGCGCGACGCCATGCAGAAGATGGCACGCGGCCTGGTCCATCCGGTGATCGACACGCGGATCGGCTTCGATGGGATCGAGGTCGCGTTGAAGCGCATGGAAGCGCGCGAGGTCTTCGGCAAGATCGTTCTCGATCTCGAGGCCGAGGGCGCGGACACCGTCGCCGCATGAATCCCACCGCCACACGCCTCGCTCTGAGGGGCAAACGGGCGGCGGACTATGTCGTCGCCCAGCTTCTGTTCGGGCTTCTCCGGCTGGTTCGCCTGTTGCCGGCCGAAACGGGCCTCGCCCTCGCCGACCGCACGGCGCGGATGCTCGGGCCGCTGACTCCGCGCCACCGGCTCGCCAAGGACAATCTGCGGCAGGCTTACCCGGAGAAAGACGACGCCTGGGTCGAACGCATCGCCCGGGAGAACTGGGGCCAGATGGGTCGTATCGCCGCGGAGTTCGTGTTTCTCGACGATCTCTTCGACTTCGACCCGGAAAAGCCGGGCGCCGGGCGCATCGAGGTCGAAGGCGTCGACACATTCCTGGAATTGCGCGAGCGCAAGGGGCCCTTCATCTTCTTCACTGGCCATCTCGGCTGCTTCGAGCTGCTGCCGATCGGCGCGGCGGCCTTCGATCTCGAGTTCACGGCCCTCTTCCGCCAGCCCAACAACCGCTATATCGCCAAGGAGGTCCAGTCGGCCCGCCGGACCAGCGGCGGACATCTCGTGCCCTCCAAAGCCGGCGCCGCATGGTCGCTTGCCGGCGTTTTACAGCGCGGCGGCTCGGTCGGCATGCTGGTCGATCAGAAATTCCGCAAAGGCGCCGAGACGACGTTCTTCGGCCGCCCCTGTAAGACCAACCCCTTGCTGCCGAAGCTCGCCCGCCAGTTCGACTGTGAAATCTACCCGGCGCGCTCGATCCGGCTGCCGAACGGCCGCTATCGCCTGGAACTGAAGCCGCGGCTGGACCTGCCTCGGGACGCGACCGGAGAAATCGACGTTGCGGCGACCTGCCAGCTGCTCAACGATACGGTTGAAGGCTGGGTGCGCGAACACCCGGAACAATGGATGTGGTTTCACGACCGCTGGCAATCGAAGCCACTGGCCAAGCGTTAGAGCCTCGGACGATAATAAGGACACGGTTCTGTTTGTCGGTTTGCCGAGGTGATCCACGCGGAGCGCGGCGAGGAGCGTAGCCGCGCTACGGTCGAGCCGGCCGAGAAAGCGGGCACGAAATCGTCCGCCAATTGACCGGGATCAAGGTTGCGGCCCACGAGAGCGTGGAAAGTCCTTTCGAATGGAGCAATACTCCGACAAGCGAAAGGGTCACCCCATGGGCACCATCGGAATGCGGGCCGGGGCTGAAGGCGGCGCGAGGGCGCCCGACTTCGAAGGCGCGCCATCGTCCCGAAGCCGACGCGATCGTTCGCACGGCATCGCGGACCTTGCGGTCCATCTCGACGGAGGCAATCAGGATGCGGCGAAGATCGCCCACCTCCAGACGATCCGCGCCATCTTCGGCGCCCATGCCGAAGCTTTTTTCGCCAACCCCATTCCGACCGCCTTCATCCCGATCGGACCCGGCTACGAGGGCCTTCCCGCCGAAATCTGGGCCGAAGGCGCAGCTGCGGGAGACGTCGCCGAGAAGACCATTCGCGCGCGTTTGGACAAGCTGGGCTTCGCGGTGGAATTGCGGCGTGTTGACGGGATGCCACACGAGCTGGCCCCGGCAACGGCAACGCTGGCCCGCTCGCTCGACCTCTTCCTGCTCGGGCGCCCCAATGGCGACAGGTGGCTGGCGGATATTCTGGAAGCCGTTCTCTTCGATGCCGGTGCCGCTGCGCTCGTGATCCCACCGGATGCGGCGACGTCGAAGGACCCGCAGACGATCCTAATCGGCTGGCGCGATAGCACGGAGTGTTCCCACGCGATCGCCGCCTCGTTGCCATTTCTGGAACGCGCCCGACAGGTGCATCTGGTCTCCGTGGCGGAAACTTCCTCCAGCGAGGAAAAGCGTATCGAACCCGCCGCCGACATGGCCAAGCATCTGTCCCGCCACGGCATTTCGGTAGAGGTCCGGCACCTACCGAAATGGAACTACCCGGCCGAGGCGCTGCTGAACGAGGCGGCGATCGTCGGCGCGGACCTCCTGGTCGCCGGGGCTTATGGACGCTCGCGCCTGCGCGAGATGATTTTTGGTGGGGTCACGCGAGCCCTTCTGAGGGACTGCCCGATCCCGCTGCTGATGGCCCACTGACGGGCCGATTGCGATGGAGGCACGTACATGCACGCGTCAGAACTGAACTATTGCGTGGAACCGACCGACGGACGCTGGACGGTTTCCTTCTGCCACTCGCCGCACGGAATTTTCGATCGGCGCGTCGATGCGATCCGCTCCGCCCTGTCGGACGCCGACCGGGTCGAGCGGATGGGGCACAAGGTGACGGTGATCGTCGCCCGCCCTGCCAACGCCCCGGATCTCGCACAGCGGGTCTTGCGGCCGACCCACTGAGCGAGCGGCGTATCAACGCTGGACAATGACCCGGGTGTTGCCCATCCCGAACGTCTTGACCAGCGAGTAGAAGGTGCGTGCATTGGCGGTGCGGAGCCGAACGCAGCCGTGCGATGCCGGACGTCCGAGCCGGCTGACCGCGTTGGTGCCGTGAATGGCGTAGCCGCCATGGTAGAACACCGAATAGGGCATCGGCGACATGTCGTATTTGCGCGAATACCACATGCGGTGCGTGCGCTTAGGTCGCCAACTTCCGGTGGGGGTCACGTAGCCCTTCCTGGCGGTCGAGACCGGCCAGCGATACATCACCTTACCGTTCTTGATAACGGTCAGCGTCTGCGACGAAAGATCCACCTTCGCCACCAGGCCCGCGGCGGCGCTGGATAGGCCGAATGCAAAGAATCCGGCCGCCATGGCGATGGCAAGCAGTCCGTTTTTCATGGTAGTTCCTCCAGCCCGAACGCCAAAACGTCTTCGCCCCAAAAAAGTCTAATTTCCTTCCCCCCGGATGGTCAATTGCCGATTGCGTGAAGTGCCCCTGCGTTCCTTACCGCGAGCTGGAACAGTGGGGACGCATCGACATCTCTCTCGAAGAGAGGCTCTTTAATTGTACGCGAGGCGGCAAGAAATGGCTGCAACGGCTCTCTGCCAAAGCTGAATTCGACAATTGTTTACACCTTCGTTCTAGCATTGCGCCTGAACTTTGATGCGGATGGCAATGCTACTCAGCGTGATAAAGCGATACGGCGCGACCCTGCTCGGCGGATTAATCATCGCCGCGTTCGTGGTCACGAGCGTGTTCATGATCGGCGGAGCGACTGTCGGTGAGCTCGTCGAAACGGGTGCACGCGCCCGCGGTGCGGAGTTCGCGCGCCTTCTGCTGGGGCCGGGAGGCCATGTCGACGCGTTTTTGACCGGTATCGCCCGCACCCCTGACGCAGAGACATCGATCCGCAAGATCGCGGGCCTGGCGGGAATCGAAAGCTTCGCCGTTTTCGACCGCAACGGTCAGGAGGTGTACCGATCCCGTTCCGATCGCTACGACTGGTTGCTGCGCGATCGGCCCGGTGGCATCAGCTCGGGTGACCGACTTTCAAAAACCACGCTAACGAAGCCCGGCGCGTGGTCGATCGTCCAAGATGACCGAACCACCAATCCTTCGTTCCTGACCCCGCTGATTCGGAATGAAAAGACGATCGGCTACGTTTCCGTCGTGGCCGACATGATCGCCCAACGCTATGCGTTCAAAGCCACGCTTGCCCGTGCCTCGGTGTCATTGCTGCTCATCCTGTTCATGGCAACCGGACTGCCTTTGCTGCTCTACCTGCGCCGCAAACGCAAGATCGCCGAGGCCGCCGACCGCATCGACTTCCTGGCCAATTACGACGCCTTGACCAACCTCTTGAACCGCAGGCGAATGCAGGAGGAAACCGACCGTGTTCTGGCTACCGTGCGGGCGACGCGCGAGCGGATGGGCTATCTCTACGTCGATCTTGACGAACTCTCCGAGATCAACGACCGGCTTGGCCAAAACAGCGGAGACGAACTACTGACGGTGGTTGCGGCCCGCCTTGCCGCGGTCGTCGATCCCAGCGATCTCATCGGCCGCATCGGAGCGGACGACTTCGCGGTTCTGCGCCGCCGCATCACCTCGATCGAGGACATTGCGGCACTGGCCAAACGCATTTTCGACGCGATTTGCGAGCCTGTCGAACTCGCGGGCGAAATCGTCAAGCCCAGGGTCTCTATCGGCTGCGCCATGGTGCCGGAGGACGGGCGCACCCACTCCGAACTGGTCAAACACGCCGAGATCGCGCACCTGCACCACAAAACCGATAAAAGTCGCAACCTCGTCTTTTTCGAACCTGCGATGGACGAGGCGATGCACCATCGCCGTTATGTCGAGGCGTTGGTACGCGCGGCGGTGGAGAATGAGAGCTTCGAACTTTTCTATCAGCCGATCGTCAATGGCGACGGCTCGCGCCTGCTCGGCTTCGAGGCGCTTCTGCGCTTGCGTGACGAAAACGGCGAATACATCGCTCCCTCCGTTTTCGTGCCCATCGCCGAAGCGCGCGGCTACATAAAGGCCATCGGCACCTGGGTCATCCGTCAGGCCACCCGCCAGATTGCCCAATGGCCGCAGGATCTTTTCGTCTCGGTCAATCTCAGCCCGGTCCAATTCGGCGATGGCGATCTGGTGAGAATCGTCGAGACGGCTCTTCGAGAGGCCGACATCAGCGGGAACAGGCTCGAGATCGAGGTCGTAGAGTCGCTGTTGCTCGACCGTTCCGACGATATTCTCGCGCAGCTCAGTGAATTGAGGGCGCTCGGAATATCCATCGACATGGACGATTTCGGCACCGGTTATTCCTCACTCGGCTACCTGTGGCGCTTCCCATTCGACAAGCTGAAGATCGACCAGTCCTTCATGGTCGCCCTGGAAAACGGTGAACCGAACGTTTCCCGGCTCCTCGAGACCATCGTTTCCATGGCCCACCATCTGAAGATGAAGGTCACCACCGAGGGAGTGGAAACCGAGGCTCAAGTGGCGCTGATGAAAAGCCTGGGCTGCGATCAGCTGCAAGGTTATTTCTTCGGCCGACCGATGCCCGCCGACCAGGCGGCGGCCGAGATCCTGACACGCTTCCGGCACAACGTCGCGGAAAGCCCGTCAGACGTTCCGGTGCTGCACCGGGCGAGCCACGCCTCCTGACGCCTGCGCCTCTCTCGACGCCCGCGTGCTGGCGTCATGGCCAGCAGGCGCCGCCGCCCCTGTAGGGCTGCAGCGCGGCGACCACGACTGTTCATGCCAATCAAGTCTGATTCTATGACCGCAACGGCCCACCGGGGCTTTGACTCGTCCGCCGCCGGGTTTTTCTATGATAGGCGGGGAATTCATAGTTAACAGTTAGTTGATAATGAGAACAATACTAAAAATATTCACAATCAGCGCAACCACGGCGCTGCTGGAACATTGGAGAGAGAACGCGAAGGGTCACGTCCATGAAGATTCTAATTCTCGAAGATGAACCCATCATCGCCATCGACCTCGAAGGGATCGTGCTGGAAAAAATCGATGCCGAGATTCTTCATGCAGCGACCGTCGCGGATGCCCTCGCCTACGTGAACGAAGACCTCGATTTCGCAATGCTCGACGTTGTCCTCGGCCCTTGCGGCGAGACGTCGCTTCCGATCGCGCAGATCCTGCTCCGCAATAATGTGCCGTTCTGCTTTATCTCCAGCAGTCTGGATCAGCTGCCGGCGCAGCTCGCCGCCGTCCCGCGGATTTCCAAGCCCTTCCGGCCCCATGAGGTGGAAAATTTGGTGCCAGCGCACGTGTAATCCGGCCCGAGGAGAGGCGGTCTGTTTCGAGATGGTGACGGAAAATCGGGACCCCTGGGCGAAACAGCGGGGCCAACTTGCCAATCTTTTATAGAAAGGCGCGACCGCTCTATCACGGACGACCGGCAAGAACGCGGTCGCTTTCCCGGTACGCAAAACCTTATCCGGGGTCGCGGCGCTTCTTGCGTCGAATCCGTTGGTAAGCCGTAAGCGTTACCGTTCGGTTATTGCGTCGCCCTCAGCGATGAAATGGGTCGAATCCGGGAGCTGGCGCCGCTTCGCTTTAGGGTTTCCGCAACCACAGACGGTTGGCAGCCTCTTCCTCACGGCTGCGACGGAACCCGTCACATGGTCGCCGCGACGCCACGATTCGGCACGTCTCGCTTGGGCCACCCGCCCCGTCCTGAACGGGTCTGCGCCAAGCTCGCGCGGCCCTATTTAGCCCCGCGGCCAAAAAAAATGTTGGATTCAAGGCCCGAACCCTCTAGTTTCCGCGATGGAACGCACTGGGAGCGGACCGCTTTCGAATGTAATCGTCCGGCTGGATCGTGCCACTTCGCCGCGCGGAGCGCGAGTGCGAATGTAAATGTCACTGACGATACTCGGAAAAACCCAATAAATAAGGAATTCTTATGAAATCACTTCTCGCCTCCACCTTTCTCGCAGCCGCCCTATTCGGTTTCGCACCGGGCGCATCGGCGCAGGAAAGCTGCGAATTGACGATTTCAAACATGAACTGGGCGTCGGCGGAGGTGCTGGCCGCGATCGATCAGTTCGTCCTCTCGGAAGGATACGGCTGCAAAACACGCCTGCTGCCCGGCGACACGATGCCCACTTTCGCATCGATGACGGAAAAGCAGGAGCCGGACGTCGCGCCGGAAATGTGGGTCAATCAGTTCCGCGATCAGATCGACAAGGCGGTCGAGGAAGGCACCGTCGTATTCGCGGCCGAAGCGCTGTCGGATGGCGGCGAGGAAGGCTGGTGGGTTCCGTCCTACTTCGCCGAGGCGCATCCTGACATCAAAACGGTCGCCGACGCGCTCGCACGTCCCGATCTCTTCCCGTCGACCGAGGATCCGTCCAAGGGTGCCTTCTACAACTGTCCATCGGGTTGGGGTTGCCAGATCACCACAGCCAACCTCTTCCGCGCCTATGAGGGCGAGGAAAAGGGCTTTGTACTGATCGATACCGGTTCGGCCGCCGGGCTCGATGGCTCGATCGCCAAGGCCTACGAGAACAAGGAGCCATGGTTCGGCTACTATTGGGCGCCGACCGCCATCCTCGGCAAATACCCGATGACGAAGCTGGCCTTCGACGCCGAGCACGACCCGGAGGAGTGGACCAAGTGCACTACGGTTGCCGATTGCGCCGATCCGAAGATCAACGCCTGGACCAAATCCGAGGTCTTCACGATCGTGACCCCGAATGTGGCCAAGGAATCCGAGGCCGCGGCGGAGTATCTCAACACCCGCTCGTGGGATAACGCGACCGTCAACAAGCTGCTGGCCTGGAAGGAAGATCAGCAGGCGACCGGCGAGGACACGGCGTTCTATTTCCTCGAGAACAACGCGGATATCTGGACGAAATGGGTTTCGCCGGAAGCAGCGGAAAAGATCAAGGAAGCGCTTTGATCTTGACGCGATCGGTGGCAGTTCGGGCGTGCGATAGCCGGTGGCTTACCGCTCTCGGTCACGACGCCTTGAGCCGTCCCGATCGATGAAACATGACGGCTGCGGCGTCGCCGCGGCCGTTTTTTTTGTAACCATGGATGAATCCGCGCCTACCCAAGAGTGGGCCATGATTGGCCGTTGAACGCCGGGACTGGAAGCGGACGTCGAGGAGACCTGACATTTGGACTGGCTGACGGAATTTCCCCAGATCGGGGGGCGCAATCTGCGCCTCATGTCGCGGGCGATCGATCAACAATATCGCGCGTTTTCGCGCGCGTTCGGCAACGACATCGAGGCCCTGTTCCGACCGCTTCTCGATTTTCTCCTTTGGTTCGAGAAGCTGCTTCTCCAGACGCCCTGGTGGATCGTCATCGCCGTCCTCGTTGCCATCGTCTGGTTCGCCAGCCGCTCCAAGGGGATCACCGCAGGCACCTTTATTGCCCTGATGCTGATCGGCATCTTCGGCATGTGGGAAGACACCATGCGCACGCTGTCGATCATCGTGGTGTGCACGTTGCTGTCGATCGTCGTCGGCCTGCCCATCGGCATCCTCATGTCGCGCTCCGACAAGGTCCAGTCGGTCCTCAATCCGATCCTCGACGTGATGCAGACCATGCCGTCCTTCGTCTATCTCATCCCCATCGTCATGCTGCTGGGTATCGGCCTGATCCCCGGTCTGATCGTCGTGGTGATCTACGCCATGCCGCCGATCATCCGATTGACCAATCTCGGCATCCGGCTTGTCGACAAGGAAGTACTCGAGGCCGCCAACGCCTTCGGCTCGTCGAACTGGCAAAGGCTTACCCAGGTGCAGCTACCTCTGGCCCTGCCGACCATCATGGCCGGCATCAACCAGACCATCATGATGGCCCTCGCCATGGTTGTCGTCGCCTCGCTGATCGGCGTGCGTGGGCTTGGACAGCCGGTGCTGCAGGCAATTACCAACCAGTACTTCACCCAAGGGGTGCTGAACGGCATGGCCATTGTGGCCATCGCCATCATCTTCGACCGCGCGAGCCAGGCCTATGGCAAGCGCCTCCAACGTCACCGGGAGGCCGCCCATGGCTGATGTCGCCATCAAGATCCGCAATCTCTACAAGGTGTTCGGTCCGAACGACAAAGCCATGGTGGAGAAGGTCCGCCAGGGAATGACGAAGTCCGACCTGCTCGATCAGCATTCCCATGTCCTTGGCCTCAAGGATATCAACATGGACATGCTCGCGGGCGGGATCCAGGTCGTTATGGGGCTATCGGGTTCGGGAAAATCCACGTTGATCCGGCATATCAACCGGTTGATCGAACCGTCCAGCGGCGAGATCCTGATCGACGGCGAGGACGTTCTCGCCATGACCGACAAGCGGTTGCAGGATTTCCGCCGCCACAAGATCTCCATGGTCTTTCAGCGCTTCGGCCTGTTGCCGCACAAGACCGTCATCGACAATGTCGGCTACGGCCTGCACGTCATGGGCAAGTCAAAGGCCGAGCAGCACTCTGGCTCCATGCGCTGGATCGAGCGGGTGGGCCTGAAGGGCTACGAGGACAATTATCCGGCCCAGCTCTCGGGCGGCATGCAGCAGCGGGTCGGCCTCGCCCGCGCGCTCGCGACCGACGCCGACATCCTACTGATGGATGAAGCCTTTTCGGCGCTCGATCCGTTGATCCGCAACGACATGCAATCGGTGCTGCTCGACCTGCAGGCAGAGCTTCACAAGACCATCGTCTTCATCACCCACGACCTCGACGAGGCGCTGCGCCTGGGCGAGCGCATCGCGATTCTGAGAGACGGTGAGATCATCCAGCAGGGCACCGGGCAGGAAATCGTCTTGAAGCCGGCCGACGACTACATCTCGTCCTTCGTCCGCGAAGTGAACCGGGGACGAGTCGTCCAGGTGGAAACGGTCATGGACCCGGCTCCCGCGGAAGGAGAGACTCCGGTAGGCGGCAGCCTGCCGGTCGAGAAGGGTACCATTCTCGAGGACGCCGCCCGGCGGATGAGCGAGGAAGGCGTCACCAATGCTCATGTCGTCAACGGCAGCGGCGCGTCGATTGGCACGCTGACCATGCGCGGTTTGATGGCTGCGATGGTGACGCCGGTACTCAAGGACGCGCTCGACGCGACCGAGCTGAGCTGAGGCCCCCGCACCTTCGCGCGCCACATTTCCGCCTGCGCTGATCGTCGTGAGTTCGATCACCGGGCGGCGGCGCGCGTTCGGACGGGTACATGGCTACGGCAAACGGGACGCTCGGCACGGTTTCATCCGCCATAGCGCCGGCTATCGCGCTGACGCCGCGGTGCGGGCCGTCAGGCTGCCTGATCGGCGATCGTCTGCTGTCGGTCGTCGGCGCCAAACAGCAACTGGTAGCATTCGGCAAGCAGGTCGAGATCGGTGGGCGCCTGTCGAATCAGGGCGTCCTCGATCTGCACTGGGGTGTAGCCCTCCGCGTAAAGAGCTTGAACCGCGGCATAGACCATATCCGCTTGGTCAAGCCGCTTGGGTGCGCGATCAAACATCATTTCCCCGTCTTCCATTTCCACCGCGGCGCAAGTCCGCGCGACGGTGATTCGTCTCAAATACCAGCTATCCTTACGAAATGTGGCTTTGGTAGAGCTTGCCGGGAAAATTGATGCCGTAGGAACGACTTAGCTGTGGAAATGTCTCCCCAAGGGCAGCAGACCGCGCCCCTCTTCCCCCGCGACGGGGAGGGCATGCAGGTCGCGCTTGACATGATAGAGCTCGCTTCGCAGGGGATGGGGGCGTTACCATCTTCGCGTGGCGCATCGCCGAAAGGCGACCCCTCCGATCCGTGACGAAGAGGCATCCATGTCCGATCCGCTCAGCCGCCTGCTCGCGGAAAAAGGCGTCCTCCTCGCCGACGGCGCTACGGGGACTAACCTCTTCGAGGTGGGCCTCGAATCCGGCGAGGCCCCGGAAATGTGGCTGGAGAGCCACCCGGAGCGGATCACGGCGCTTCATCAAGCCTTTGTGGACAACGGCGCCGACATCATTCTCACCTGCTCCTTCGGAGCCAACCGCCACCGGCTGAAGCTGCATGAGGCGGCGGATCGCACCCATGACCTCAACCGCAAGGCCGCAGAGATCGCCCGCGCGGTTGCCGACGGGGCCGGCCGGCCGGTCATCGTCGCCGGGTCGGTCGGTCCGACCGGCGAGATCTTCGCCCCGCTCGGCAATCTGTCCTATGAGGACGCGGTCGAGACCTTCCGCGAGCAGATCGCCGGCCTGAAGGAGGGTGGCGCCGACGTCGCGTGGATCGAGACCATGTCGGCGGCCGAAGAGGTTCGCGCCGCCGCCGAGGCGGCCGTCGCCTGCGCTATGCCCTATGTCTTCACCGGTTCCTTCGACAGCGCCGGCCGGACCATGATGGGCATCCACCCGAAAGATTTCTACAAATCGGTCGAGGGCCTTGCCGAAACGCCCCTGGCGATCGGAGCTAATTGCGGCGTCGGCGCCTCCGACATGCTGGCCACGGGTCTGGAACTGGGCACCGGCGACAGCGACGCCGCAGTCGTCCTCAAGGCCAATTGCGGCATCCCGCGCTTCGTCGATGGCCAGACGGTCTATTCCGGAACGCCCGAGCAGATGGCCGATTATACGCGCCTTGCGATCGATGTCGGCGCCCGCATCATCGGCGGCTGCTGCGGCACCTCCCCCCATCACCTCGGCGCCATGCGCCATGCCATCGACACCCACAGCCGGCGACCGCGACCGACGGTGGAAGAGATCGTCGACACCGTCGGGCCGTTGGTCAACAAACAGGCATCCGACGCGGCAACGAACAGCACCGCGTCCACGCGCGGTCGTCGCGGCCGCCGCGGCTGACATCGGTACGGGCTGCTACCGCTCCCGAGTCGCCACTTCCTCCGTCGCCGCCAAGGGTCGGCAGAATATTTTGGGATAATCCCCGCCCCGCAGGAGTCGCGACCTGACGGCTGCGATCATTCCAGCGCGCATGCAGCCGGCAAGGCCATATCGGGCTCGGCGATCGTCACCCTATGCACCGATGTCGCCTCTCGGCATTTTTCGACCGGCGTCGAGTTCAAGCAGATCGCGAGGACAGCAAAGAATGGCATGACGGTGCCCTCCCTCAATGATCCAGGATCAGGCGTACCCTCCGGCGAGACTGGACGCCGAAGACCTGGCACCCGCGCGTTCATGCTTTACCCGCTCCGACTAAAGCACATCCCCCATTTGGGGGATCGTATATATTTTAAGTTGAAAGCACTTATTTTCTAATCATTTGCCGAATTTCCCTAGAGTTGCGTCTTCACTAAGCAGGGCATATCGTCACGGACAGGACGGAAAGTCGCACGCGCACTGATCCGGTAGGGAGACGATTGCATGGCTGCCAGCGCATCGGTCGTTGAAGACACCCTCTCCTGTCTTTACGGAAGCATCGACGGCTCCAACTCCTGGGCCGACGCAATGGGCCGGGTCGCGGCGGCAACCGGGGCGGATCGCTTCACATTCAACTCCGTCGGACACGACGGATCCTTTCACCACGACTCGGCACCCTTCGACCCGGAAGGCCTGCTCATGTTCGCCCAGGATTTCGCCGACAAGGATCTGCGCCTTCAGCGGATCGTGTCGCAACGGCGTCGAGGCCTGATCCATACTGGCGACGTGATGACCGCCCAGGAAATCGCCCAGTGTCCGGTGCACAACGAATTCTACCGGCTATTTCCCGAATGCTGGAACGCCGGCATCCTGGTGCTTGAGCATCTGGGAGGCATTACCGCACCGACAATTCAGCGCCGGGCCAGCAAAGGCGACTTCACCCCAGAGGAAACCCGGCTCCTGGAAGTCCTGGGTCCTCACATCTGCCGCGTGGTCGAATTGCAGGCCCTCGTGTCAGCCAGAACCCTCGGCGACGACGGTATCGTTGCCGCCCTGGACGGCCTCGACGACGGCGTCATCATTTTCGACCACGCCGGTTTCGTCCTTCACATGAATGCACCAGCACGCGCGATCGTCGCGATCAAGGACGGGCTCGAACTGACCCGTGGGGTCTTGAGGGCCTCGCATCGGGATTCTCGACCGGTTCTGTTCGACATGATGACCCGGACGCTTCGGGTCGCCGCGGGGCTCAACTTCGAACTTCCGCGCCCAATCGGGCTCCGTCGGCCGGGCAATGCGCGGCCGCTGATCGTGCGCGCCTTCGTTTCACCAACGGGCAAGGACGCCAATCGGATGGGCGTTCTGACGGTTCAGGATCGAGCTTCCTGGCAGGCACCCACCGCCGACACCGTGCGCGCCGCCACCGGCCTGACCCCGGCGGAGTCGCGTCTCGCCGTCGCGCTCCTCGAGGGCGAAAGCGTCATCGCCTATGCCAGACGCGAAGGACTGTCCGAACACACCGCGCGGTCGCACCTCAAACAGATCCGCTCCAAGCTTGGCGTCACCCGACAGGCCAACGTCGTCGCCGTGCTGGCCCGCCTCTTCGGGTCTTGAGCGGATTGCAGGCACCGCAGGGCCTAGCCAGCGGTTTTATCAAGCAGTTTGGGTGATCCAGTTTGCCATGTCGTCGGGAAATGACGGTCTGCCGCAACCCGAGACGACGGACGCGCCGGGCGCGAACCGCTAGTCGCATCTTGAAGTGGGCTGGCCCTTACTGAGTGGTCGGCCCACTCCCCCCTATCCACCCGCAACGCGCATCAGGGCGGACGCCAAGGCGGTCCGGTTGGTGACCCCGAGCTTCTGATAAGCGTTGTGAAGGTGGTTCTTGACCGTCGCGCTCGATATGCCGAGCGAAGATGCGATTTCCTTGTTCGAAAGCCCCGACGCCACCAGTCTCGCGATCTTGTGTTCGGAGGCGGTCAGCTGTGGCAACCGCTGTTGCGGTTCCTGTCGGCGGGCATCTTCGCGTTTCGTGGCCGCCCGTATCCAAGCTTGAGGCAAATGCTTTCGTCCGGCGGCGACATCAATCATCACCCTGATCAGGAGCTCGGGCGCCGTCTCCTTCAGGACCAGACCATGCAGACCGGCTGCCACCGCGTCGAGTAACTGCTCATCCCGCATCGATGCCGTTAGCAAGACCACACGGGTCGGCGAACGGCTCGCCCGGATGTTACACAACACCTCGATGCCCCCCATCATCGGCATTGCCACGTCAAGAACGGCAAGGTCCGGGGACAATTGCAATATGGCTTCGCAGGCCAGAAGCCCGTCAGAGAACGCGGCAATCACCTCGAACCGACCGGATCGATCGATCAGGTTCGACAGCCCGTCGAGAACAAGCGGATGATCATCCGCGATGACGACCGTGCGCCGTGTCATGACGTTTCCAGGGGAAGTGAAATCTGGAGAGAGACGCCCCGGTCGCTGCTCGACACCGTCACGCGCCCGCCCAGGTTCGTGGCCCGCCGCATGATGGAACGCGGCCCGAGCCCCGAAGCCTCAAGCGTCGAATCGTCCCGTGTCCCCTGGAATACGCCGAAGCCCGATCCGTCGTCCACGATCTCGACGTAGAGGCGCTGCGCCACCGGGTGCAGGCTGACAGAAAGCGTCTTCGCCGCACCATGCCTGACGGCATTCGCCGCCGCCTCACCAATGATGAACTCAAGCCCGTGCACGATTGGCCGCGAAATCGTCAACTGCTGCGGGACCTGGCGATGGACTGTCACGGACCAGCGCTGCTCGAGTTCGGAGATAAAGGCCTCGAGACGTTCCGAAATCGGGGCTGGGGCCCCTGCACGATTATCCAGCCGCTCAGCCCCCGAGACGAAATTGCGGACATTTTGCTGTTGGGCGGCAAGATCACGCTGCAATTTCGACATGACCTGGCGCAGGCCGGGTGGGACCTGTTCTTCCATGGCTTTCATGTGCAGCCCGATCGCCGTCAGATTTTGCAGAAGTCCGTCATGAAGGTCTTGGGCGAGGCTGCGTCGCGCCTGGGTCGCCGCCGTTTCCACTAGCCGTTTCTGCAGGAGATCGTGCTCCAGTTCCGTGGCAATCCGAGTTGCCACGATGGCGGCTAGCGGAAGCGTCTCGATAACCGGATGATGGATGCAGAGAAAAACGAGTCCAGCTACATTTCTCGTCGCGATCGGAGCAACGACGCCGCCGTGCAGCCGCAACCCTTGGAGGGCCTGCGATTCGATCCGAGCATTGAAACGGTTTCCGCTTTCATCCAGCAGGACAAGAACATTTTCTCCCGCGCGCTCGACCACGACCATCGGGCGTGTCACCTCGACGGAAAGCAAGGCATCCCCCGCTGGTCCGGAGCGCGCGGCATTTAGGTGATCTTCGCTCCAGGAGACGGTGAAGAGATAGGGCTCGTACTCACTGCTCCAGACGACCACCACCTCGTTGGCCTGAAGTACATGCGCAGCATGGGCAAGGGTGTGTTCCAGTGCCGGAAGGTCATCTTTCGTTTGCATCTCCAGGGGCCAATTGGCGAGGTCGGCGACGCGCCGACGTTGACCCTCCCGTTGAGCGCCCAGGACGGCAAGAATACCTCCCGTCACAAGCAGATAACCGGCTCGTATGACGATCCTCTGCACCTCCAGATCGGCACCGGAGGATTCGAGGGAATGTCCCGGTCTCTGTTGAAACTCTGAAGTGGGCGGCGTTGCCCGCCTTGAGCCGTTAGGCTCGGGGTGCCGATTCCACTGAGGAGAGCAACGCCATGAAGAAA
>NZ_JAYXIH010000051.1:0-24938 GCF_036016755.1 Aurantimonas sp. A3-2-R12
CCAAATCCGACCAGCCCACGTCATTGCTTGGTCAACTTGGCGACGCGCCCACCAAGCCGCAGCTCGACAAGCGCATCTCAAATCCAAAGAGCAACTGTAATGCTAGGCATCGCGGGCATCGGTTTTGTTCCGTTGCAAGGCCGTGGCGGCACGGGCATGCCGCGCGTCCAGGCAGACGATAGGCAGGCCGAGAGCTTTGCAGGCATGGTAGAGCCAAGGCGTCAACGGACCGGTCTCCAAACCTACGCGGACCAGATCGGGGGGCATGACGCCGCAGGGTCGTGGTCAGCACTTCGGGATCGCTGGCGCGTTTGCCGCGCCAGACCGTAGCGCCCGCTTCGTCAATGACATGGATCGCCGTTTCGTCGTTCGAAACATCAAAGGCAGCGTAATGGGGCATGGGAGTTCTGCGTCTCGGAAGATGACGCGGCAATCTGACCGCATCGCACCCCGCCCGTCAGTTCCGATGACACCCACCCAGGATCGGGTCGCGATCAGCGCATGTCGAGCGCACATTCGCGCGGCTCGGCAGACGCAGAACGCTGGCAAAGGACTTCGAGCGCACCATCGCCTCCGCCACGGCGTGGGTCTTCATCGCAAACATCCGCCTCCTAACGCGCCGGCTCGCAAGGCATTGAAACTAAGGCATTCTTTTTGATTCAGACACTTACACAGCCGGAACAACGCTTACATAAATGTAGCTCAGCAAACGAATTTGATCATAGCACTGTAATGGCGGTAACGCTCCTCCGCTACCATTTTCCGCTTTTATGTCCGAATCCTGCGTCTGAAACCTTTGCGCGGCGATTCACGCGAGAGCAGCTTGGATGTCATCGCGACTTTCCGCCGCTCTTGCCTTAGCTATTTCGCGAAGCAGTAGAGCAAGCCGTCTCCGCCGGTGCCTTGCAACGCCTCTTGTCCGCAACCGCGCGAGGGATGCGACGAGTTCCAGGATTTGGCCTCGGCGGACTCGTCGAGCCCCATGCGATCATGATGGCCGACCATCGCGCTGCCTTCGCCGCTCGACGTCCAATTCTCGCAAGTCGCTTCGTGCGCGGTGCCGTCCGGGAGCGAGCCCGTGAGGATATCATGGCGGTTCGGCTGATCGCCGCGGCCATTGACCAATTCGCCGCTCTCGTTCAGCGCGGTCGCCTTGGTGATGGCGTTCGCGTCGCTGTGCAGCGCGTCGAGGCTGTCGGCGATGGTTTCGCCTTTCGCGTTGACCCAAGGCCCGCCGCCGATGCGATCACGGGCGTCGGTGTCGCTGGTGCTCAGATAGGCCGCCCAGGTTTTTCCGGTGACGCCGGCAGCTTCCGCGAGGCTGGTGCAGTGGGCGTCCGCTCCTTCCAGGCCGCCGAGATTGGCGCCGTCGCCCGGCCCCTGACTGGTGACGAAGAAGCTCATTGGACTGTCTTGAGCCATGGCGG
Organism: Aurantimonas sp. A3-2-R12; assembly: GCF_036016755.1. Lineage (NCBI taxonomy): Bacteria > Pseudomonadati > Pseudomonadota > Alphaproteobacteria > Hyphomicrobiales > Aurantimonadaceae > Aurantimonas > Aurantimonas sp. A3-2-R12. Next base: position 1,428 of record NZ_JAYXIH010000051.1, read on the forward strand.
GACCGACAAGAGTCCCTGCTACAAGAGTGGCGGCAAACAATACGGACGAACGCGCCATGGTTTCCTCCTCCAAGGTGCCTTGGAGAGAGAGTACGGCACGTGGTCCAGCTCTGGGATCAAAATGTCGTGTGCGGGCAGCCGGATGGCGACCGCATGGAACGGGGTCGAGGCGACGTTTCTGGTCCGGATCGAGCTGTCCCATGACGTCCGCGCGGTCTGTCGCCGCAGGCTATGAAAGAGGAGGGGCGCAACCCCTGGAAGAGGGAATCAGCGCCCGGTGCGGGATTGATTTCAGCTATGGCCGAACGTCATTGGCTCGCTAAAATAACGTTCTGGATTCTCAATCACTAGGGAGAAAATTGGAGCGGGCGATGGGATTCGAACCCACGACCCCAACCTTGGCAAGGTTGTGCTCTACCACTGAGCTACGCCCGCCCGCTCCGCGCGGCACCTGGGTGCCGCAGACGGGCGGTATATGGCGGAAAGCTCGGTCGATTGCAACAGGGAAATGACGGCTGCGCCTGATCGCGCGCAGTCGCATGGCGGCCTTGAAACAGATGCGTTCGCCGCTCATGCCGCGTGGTCGGCATCGTGACCGGCTCAGCGGCTTGGCGCGCGATATTGCGGTCAGCCGTGAGAGCCACTCGTTGCCCGTAGATCGCGGCTCTGCCACGCCGGTCCAAAGGGCGATCGGGCAGTATCGGGAAATCCGCGCAGCGCCACGGCCGGCCCAGCATCCGGCGGAACTGGGCCCGCGCGGGGATCAGGCACCGGTCGCCGCCGCTATCTCAGCTTGAACAGCGGCACATTGCCTACAACATCTATTCTTCCGGAATTCGCTCGACCACGGAATTGCGGTTGTTCGGCTTCGGAAACCTCATCCGGGCGGCGACGGCGATCGCGTTCGGTGTGCTTGGCGCCTGGCTTGCGGGTTGGCCGGGGGCCGTCGCCGGCGAAATCGTCGCGGCGGCCGTTGCGGGCCTCCTCATGCGCTATTGGCTCGTTCGCCTGGCTGAATCCACCACCGCCCCAAGTCCAGACGCGCTCACCGTCGATTCGCCAAGAGACTACGGCGGGTATTGGATATTCGTCAGCATCATTCTCGTATCGGCGCCGCTTTATCTTGATAGACTGTTTGTTGGCCATGTGTTCGGGGCGGCGGCAGCCGGTTCCTACGCATTCGTCCTGCTATTCTATATGATCAACTCGACCATCGTTGCCATCATCGTGCAGTCGGTCGGCCCGCAACTGGTCATGATGGAGCGGAGCGGAGCCACCCTCCTTCGGCAGGTGAAGACGGCAAGCGCCTGGTCCGCGGCGTGCATATTCGCGGGGGCCGCCCAATTGGCGGCGGCGGCGTTCGCGGTGTTCGTGTGGCCCTTGGAATCGCTGGGAGACAAGTACGGCGTGACGGTCGGAACGTTCGTCGCGATCTCGTTTCTTTCGTTTTTCCGCGTTTCCGAGTTCTTCGACTGGCTGATGATTTCTCGGGACCGCGAAAAGGACATGACCACGGCCTCCGCCCTGTTCTTCGCCACGACGGTTCTCGGAGCAGGAGCGGTGATCCAGTTCGATCTGTCGCTGGAACAATTGATCTGGCTGTTGGCCCTGGCGCGGGGAATACAACTGGCGGCACAGTTGATCCTCCTGTTCCGGCATCGGACCCGATGAGCGGCCACCATCGCAGATATGGGTCTGCGGCAGTTCAGCAACGCGTCGCGCGTCGCGTTCGGTCTTTTCCCGATAGGCCTCGGACCAATCGCAGGCCGGTATCAGTGGCGCATCAGCGCGTCGACGATCTCCTGCGGGCCGATCTGGCCGACGACCCGTCCGTTGCGGGATACGATCACCGCGCCATTGCCGCCGGAAATCGATTCCATCACCCGCTTGAGCGGCGTGTCGGGTTCGGCCATCGCCGCGACCCGCGCCGGAGTTGCACCGTTCTCGGCGTCCACCGGCTTCATCACATTCTCGGCGGTCAGAACGTTGAGCGGATTCATATGGGCGACGAAGTCGGCGACGTAGTCGTCGGCCGGCCTGAGGACGATGTCCTGCGCGGTGCCGACCTGGACGATGCGGCCTCCCTCCATGATGGCGATACGGTTGCCGATCTTGAACGCCTCGTCGAGGTCGTGGCTGACGAAGATGATGGTCTTTTTCAACCGCTGTTGGATTTCCAGGAGTTCGTCCTGCAGCCGCGCCCGGATCAGCGGATCGAGGGCCGAGAACGGCTCATCCATCAGCAGGATCGGTGCGTCGGTGGCGAAGGCGCGGGCAAGGCCGACACGTTGCTGCATGCCGCCAGACAACTCACCGACGCGCGATTGCGCCCAGTCGCCGAGACCCACCAGTTCGAGTTGGGTCATGACCCGTTCACGCCGCCTGGCGCGCGGCTCGCCGGCGAGTTCGAGGCCGAGCCCGACATTTTCCGCGACTGAGCGCCAGGGCAACAGGGCGAATTGCTGAAACACCATCGCAACCTCGTGACGGCGTAACTCGCGCAGGCGTTTAGACCCGCATTCCTTTGGGTCGACGGTGCCCTTGCCGGTGTCGATGACGACCCGGCCGCGGGTGATCGGCGCCAGCCCATTGACGGCGCGCAGCAAGGTCGACTTGCCGGAGCCCGACAGGCCCATCAGAACGGCGATCTCGCCGGCTTCGACGTCGAGCGAGGCGTCGGCGACACCCAGCGTCAGGCCCGTCGCCTCGCGAATTTCGCTACGGCTCTTGCCCGCGTCGGCAAGCGGTAGCGCCTGCTCTGGCTTTCGGCCGAAAACGATCGAGACGTTCTGGAAGGAGACGATGGGGCTCATGAGCGGGTCTTTTCGTCAATGCGGAAGAACCGGTCGAGGATGATGGCGAGGAGAACGATCGCCAACCCGGCCTCGAAGCCCTGGCCGATATTGATGCTGTTGAGCGCGCGCAGCACTGGAACGCCGAGGCCCGGCGCGCCGACCAGCGCGGCGATCACGACCATCGACAGCGACAGCATGATCGTCTGGGTCAGTCCCGCCATGATCTGGGGAAGGGCGTAGGGAATCTCGATCTTGAACAGCCGTTGCAGCCGGGTCGCGCCGAACGCGTCGCCGGCTTCGAGAAGTTGGCGCGGCGTCGAGGCGATGCCGAGCCGGGTCAGCCGGATCGACGAGGGCAGGGCGAAGATCACCGTAGCCACCAGCCCGGGCACGACGCCCAGCCCGAACAGGATCAGCGCCGGGATCAGATAGACGAAGGTCGGGATCGTCTGCATCAGGTCAAGCACGGGGCGAAGACCGGCATAAAGCCAGTCCCGCCGGGCGGCGGCGACCCCCAGCGGAACGCCGATCAGCATGCAGACGGCGGTCGAGGCGAGCACCAGTGCCAGCGTCTGCGTCGTGTCGTCCCAGAATCCGAGATTGATGATCAGCAGCAGGCCGGCGACGGTGAAGATGACGATCGGGATCGAGCGACGGGCGGCGTAAGCGATGGCTCCGAAGGCCGCGACGACGACGAAGGGGTGGGGCCACTGCAGCAGAAACAGGACGGCGTCGATGAAGGCGCCGAGGCCATTGCTGATCGCGTCGAAGATGAAGGTGAAGTTGGCGGTCAGCCAGTCGACGAAGGCCGAGGCGCCTTCGCCAATCGGCAGGGGATTATTCTGGAGCCATTCCACGGGCCGGGGATTCCTTCCTGGTCGGGTCTGCTCTTAGAGCATCGGACGACAATATAGATGCGGTTCTGTTTCTCGGCTCGCCGAGGTGATCCACGCGGAGGCTGACGACGAGCGTAGCGGCGCTACGGTCGAGCCGGCCGACAAAGTGGGCGCCCGGCGGCCGGAAACCCGTCCGCCTGTTTGCCTCCGGCAAACGGCAGGCTTTAAAATCCGCCGATCGACCTTTCCGCGCCGACCGGTGCGGGGCGATCGGTGGCCCAAGTGATTTCGCGCCAATTCCATCGGGTCTCGTCTTGGCCGTAGCGCCGCTACGACCTGCGCCGATCCCCTCGACCTTGTCCCGAAATCCCTCTGGCAGAACGCGTCCATATTTTCGTTCGATGCTCTAAAGAAGAAGGCCGGGCGAAACCGGCCTTCCAGAAATGGTCTTGGGACGGGCGCGACCGGTCAGGAAAGTCCGAGAGAGGACTTCACAGCAGGCAGGCCGTCTTGTCCGTCCAGCGTCGTGACGCCTTCGAGCCATGCGTCGAGACGATCCGGATTCGCCTTGATCCACTCGGCCGCGGCCTCGTTCGGCTTCTGCTTGTCATCGAGAATCTTGCCCATGATCTCGTTTTCCATGGGCAGGTCGAAGGTCAGGTTCTCGAGCAGCTTGGCGAGGTTGGGGCAGTCGGTGGCGAAGTCCTTGCGTTCCACCGTATACACGGTCGCGCCCCCGTAATCGGGGCCGAAGGTCTCGTCGCCGCCGGTCAGATATTCGATGTCGTAGTTCGAGTTCATCGGATGTGGCGCCCAGCCGAGGAACACGATGGGCTTGTCGGCCTTGGTCGCGCGCGCGACCTGGCTGAGCATGCCCTGNCATCGGATGTGGCGCCCAGCCGAGGAACACGATGGGCTTGTCGGCCTTGGTCGCGCGCGCGACCTGGCTGAGCATGCCCTGCTCGGACGAGGCGACGAGGTCGAAGCCCTTCAGCCCGAATTCGTCCTTTTCGATCATGCCGAGGACCAGGCTGTTGCCATCATTGCCTGGCTCGATGCCGTAGATCTTGCCGCCGAGTTCATCCCTGAACTTCTGGATATCGGCGAAGTCCTTGAGGCCCTTGTCGTAGAGATATTTCGGCACCGCGAGGGTGTATTTTGCCCCTTCCAGATTGGCCTTCACCTGCACGATCGAGCCGTCGTCGAGATACTTCTTGATCGGCTCCAACTGCGCCGGCATCCAGTTGCCCAGGAAGACGTCGATGTCGTTGTTGGAAAGCGAGGCGAAGGTGACCGGAACGGACAGGATCTTGACGTCGGGTTTGTAGCCGAGCCCCGAGAGGATGTTGCTTGCGACAGCCGTCGTGGAGGTGATATCCGTCCAGCCGACGTCGGAAAGGCGTACGGTCGAACAACTCTCCGCGTCCTGGGCGAACGCCGGGAAGCTGAGCAGGGATGCGCCAAGGGCAAGTGCCGCGAAATTGCGGATCTGGATCATCAAGGTCTCCTTGAGTGGATGCGGACGCTGCGGGCAAAACGCGGTCCGGCGGATCGAATGGAAGCTGCCCGACTATTGCGCATCGGCTGGGGCTGCGCAAGCAGCGTTCACGTGCCGTAACGGCCCAGGCGGCGGTCTCAGAACGCGATCGAAGCGGTGTTCTTCACCTCTTCCATGACCGCGTAGGTATGGGTTTCGCGCACGCCGGGAAGGGCGAGCAGCGCGTCGGACAAAAACGCCCGATATGCGGTCATGTCCTTCACCCGCGCCTTGATGAGATAGTCGAAGCCACCGGCCACCATGTGGCACTCCATGATGTCCGGGGTGGCTTCCGCGACGCGCTTGAATTCGGAAAAAACCGCGTCGCTGGTCCGGTCCATCTTGACCTCGACGAAGACGATCATGCCGCGGCCGAGCTTTTCCGGCGAAAGACGCGCCGCATATCCGAGGATATAGCCGTCGCGGGTGAGGCGCTTCACCCGTTCGGCAGTCGCTGTCGGCGACAGATGGACCCGCTCGGCGAGTTCGAGAGTGGTGAGACGGCCGTCGCGTTGGAGCTCGCGGAGGATTTTCCGGTCTTTTTGGTCAAGTTCGGTCATCTGAGCAGGCGTATGGCATTTTGGCGAAGCATTCCACTGCAATCAGGGGTCTTTTTGGCGAGAAACACGGCCGCTGGATCTGTAAAATAGCGTCGTCTTCGATCGATCACGGAGTGAACCATGTCGGCCATGCCAGAACCCTTTTCGGCTCCGTTCGCGCCGGACGATACGGCGGCGGTCGCTGCGCTGTTCGCAGCCTCCGAGCGCTGGACCCACGACGAAGAGGCGGTCGATCGGCGGGCGCGCCACCTCATCGAGGAGATTCGCGGTGCGGCCGGCGGCATCGGCGGCGTCGAGGATTTCCTGCGCGAGTTCGGCTTGTCGAGCCGCGAGGGGCTGGCGCTGATGATCCTGGCCGAAGCGCTGCTCAGGGTGCCCGACGCCAAGACCCAGGACCGGCTGATCGAGGACAAGATCGGCGCCGGCGACTGGGCCCATCACGACGGCGACGAGGACCGGATGCTGACCGCCGCCTCGGCCTGGGCGCTCGGGGTGTCGGCGCGGATCATCCGGCCGGGCGAAACGCCGCAAGGCGTCATCTCCTCCCTCGTCAAGCGCGTCGGCGGGCCGGCGGTCCGCACCGCGACGCGCCAGGCGATGCGCTTCCTCGGCCGCCATTTCGTTCTCGGCGAGACGATCGCCGACGCGCTCGATCGCGCCCGCGCCTTCGAGAAGAAGGGCTATCGCCATTCCTACGACATGCTGGGGGAGGGCGCGCGCACTAAGGCCGACGCGGAGCGCTACTTCCGCTCCTATGCCGACGCGATCGAGGCCATCGGCCGCAAGGCCGGCAACAAGCCGCTGCCTGATCGGCCGGGGATTTCGGTCAAACTATCCGCCCTGCATCCGCGCTATCAGCCGACCCACCGCGACACCGTGCTGAAGGATCTGGTGCCCCGCGTCAAAGAGCTGGCGCGTCAGGCGCAAAGCTACGATCTGAATCTCACCATCGATGCCGAGGAAGCATCGCGCCTGGAATTGTCGCTCGACGTCATCGACGCGGTGGTCAAGGACTTCGACTTTAACGGCTGGAATGGTTTCGGCCTCGCCATCCAAGCCTATCAGAAGCGGACCCTCGCGGTGATCGAGCATGTCGACGCGCTCGCCAAGGCGGCGGGCGTCAAGATGATGGTTCGGCTCGTCAAAGGGGCGTACTGGGATACGGAGATCAAGCAGGCCCAGGAAAAGGGTCTTGCCGGCTATCCCGTCTATTCGCGCAAGCCAGCCACGGATCTGTCCTATCTGGTCGCGGCCAAGGCGCTTCTCGATCGGCGCGAGCCACTGTACCCGCAATTTGCGACCCATAACGCCCTGACCGTCGCGACCATCGTCGAAATGGCCGGCGCCGATGTCTCCGGGTTCGAGTTCCAGCGCCTGCATGGCATGGGCGAAGCGCTCTACGAAACCATGCGCCGCGACTCTGCGTCCGCAATTCCCTGCCGCATCTACGCGCCGGTCGGGGGCTACCGCGACCTGCTCGCCTATCTGGTGCGTCGTCTTCTGGAGAACGGCGCCAATTCGTCCTTCGTCGCGCAGGTCGGCGACGAGGACGTGCCGATCGATTCTTTGATCGAGCGCCCGCGCGACGTCTTGAAGAACGGTCCCGCGCGCCATCCGAAGATAGACCTGCCATCGGAGATTTTCGCGCCTCGCAAGAATTCCGCCGGTATCGAATTCGGCGACCGGCGTACGCTCGACCGTTTCCTCGCCGCGCGCGACCATGCCGGGCGCGAACTGATCGCGGTCACCTGCGGCTTCAAGGGGGCCGACGCCAAGCGGCCGGTTGACATCCGCTCGCCCGTCGATGGAGCGCTCGTCGGGCGCAGCCATCATCTGAGCGCGAGCGGCGCGAAGGCCCTCGTCACCGAGGCGGCGCGCCATGTGCGGGCGGCCGAGGCCGTGCCGGCCGCAAGCCGCGCCGCCTGGCTGCGCAAGGCCGCCGATCTGATGGAAAAGCGGCAGGGCGTGTTCATGGCGCTTCTGGCCCGTGAGGCGGGCAAGACGGTCGACGATGGCATCGCCGAAATTCGCGAGGCGGTGGATTTTCTTCGTTTCTACGCCGCCGAAGCCGAACGATTGTTCGCCGAACCCACTTTGCTGCCCGGTCCGACCGGCGAGGAAAACCGTCTTCGCTACCGCTCGCGCGGTGTCGCCATCTGCATCTCGCCGTGGAATTTCCCGCTGGCGATCTTCACCGGCCAGGTCGCGGCGGCGCTGGCCGCCGGCAACGTCGTCGTCGCCAAGCCGGCCGAGCAGACGCCGCTGGTCGCCTCACTGGCGGTCGGCCTCCTGCACGAGGCCGGATTTCCGGCGAACGGTCTCTTCCTCGCGCCGGGGGACGGGGAGGCGGGCGCCGCGCTGGTCTCCCATGATGCCACGGCGGTCGTCGCCTTCACCGGTTCGACCGAGACCGCCTTTGCGATCAATCGCGCGCTGGCCGCCCGCAACGCGCCGATCGCGCCGCTGATCGCCGAAACCGGCGGCATCAACGGCCTCGTGGTCGACGCGACGGCGCTGCCGGAACAGGTCGCCGACGACGTCGTGATGTCGGCGTTCCGGTCCGCCGGCCAGCGCTGTTCTGCGTTGCGCGTCCTCTATGTCCAGGAGGATGTCGCTGAGCGCATGATCGAGATGATCGCCGGCGCCGCGGCGGAACTGGTCGTCGGCGACCCGCAAGACCTGTCGACCGACATCGGCCCGGTGATCGATGCCGAACAGCACGCCATGCTGACCGCTCACATCGAGCGCATGGAGCGGTTGCAAACGGTCCGATTCGAGGGCCGCCTCCGCGGCGATCTACCGGCCGAGGGCCACTGGTTCGCGCCGCATATCGTCGAACTGGACAAGCCCGAGGCGCTCGACCGCGAGGTGTTCGGCCCGATCCTGCATGTGGTGCGGTGGAAGGCCGGCGAGCTCGACAAGGTTTGCGACGCGATCGAGCAGACCGGCTTCGGTCTGACGCTCGGCGTCCACAGTCGCATCGACGAGACCGTCAAGACGATCGCCGAGCGGCTGACCGTCGGCAACATCTACGTCAATCGCAACATCATCGGGGCGATCGTCGGCTCACAGCCGTTCGGCGGCTCGGGCCTGTCCGGCACCGGGCCGAAGGCGGGCGGACCGAATTACGTGGCGCGTTTCGCCCGCGAACAGGTGACGTCGGTGAATACTGCGGCGGCCGGCGGCAATGCCAGCTTGATTGCCATGGAATCGTAGCAAACGGGTGACAGTCTATTGTCGCGACTTGATGTACAGTCATGATGTTGCGGCAATGGACGATCGGAAAGCCCGCCGACCTCCTCCCAAGCGAACGGGCTTTCACTGTCACCGCGCATGGGTCGATTGGCGGCATTCCTCCTCCCGATGCCACCAGCCGACCATTCTCAACGAAGAGCCCGGAGCGCTTGTTTTCCGGGCTCTTTCGTTGTCGCCCCTCCGCTCTCAAATACCAACCTGCGGCGATAGGAACCCATTCGACCGGGACGATCGCCAATGCCTGGCACGGAGCGGGACGACGCGCGATGCGGCGCATCGAACCGCGCACTGCTCCTGGCCGGACTAGCCCTTTCAGCGCCATCGAATGAGTCCCTATCACCGCAGGTTGGTATCAGCCCGCGCGTCATCCAGGATCATCCGGGCGGCCTTCTCGGCGATCATGATCGTCGGCGAGTTGGTGTTGCCCGAAGTGATCGACGGCATCACCGAGGCGTCGGCGACGCGCAGGCCCCTGATCCCGCGCACGCGCAGCCGCTCGTCGAGCACCGCCATCGCATCGCCCTCGATTCCCATCTTCGCCGTCCCGACCGGGTGGAAGATCGTGGTGCCGAGATCGCCCGCGGCGACCAGCATGTCCTCGTCGGACGTCACATGCGCGCCGGGCTTGTATTCTTCCGGTCGGTAGGGCGCGAGCGGCGACTGCTCCACGATCCGCCGGGCCCATTTGAGGCTGTCGACGGCGACTTGCCGATCCTCGTCGGTGGAAAGGTAGTTTGGCGCGATGTCCGGCGCATCCTCCGGCCGCGCGCCGGTGAGGTGGATGCTGCCGCGGCTGGTTGGCCTGAGATTGCAGACGCTCGCCGTGAAGGCGGAGAAGGAATGCAGCCCCGCGCCCCAATCGTCGAGCGACAGCGGTTGGAAATGGAACTCCAGATTGGCTGTCGCCTGATCCGGTGAAGATTTGACGAAGGCGCCGACCTGGCTCGGCGCCATGGTCAGCGGTCCCCGCCGCCTGAGCGCGTAATCGACGCCCATCATCGCCCGGCGGAACAGGTTCTTGTATTCGCTGTTCAGCGTCTTGATTCCGTCGACCTTGTAGATCGGGCGGATCTGCAGATGGTCCTGCAAATTCTCGCCGACCCCCGGCAGGTGATGGACGGGCGCAATGCCGTGGTCTTTCAGCCGGTCGGCGTCGCCGACGCCGGAGCGCTCCAGGATCGCCGGCGAGCCGACGGCGCCGGCCGACAGCACGATCTCGCGCGCCGCCAGCGCCTCGAAGCCCTTGCCATCCTTGCGGTAGTCGATCGACACGGCGCGTCCCTCACGAAAGCGCACCCGGTCGACCATGACGCCGGTGACAACCTTGAGGTTCGGCCGACCGAGCGCAGGTTTCAGAAAACCGCGCGCCGCGCTCCAACGCCGCCCGCCCTTCTGGTTGACCTGGAAATAGGCCGAGCCTTCGTTGTCGCCGGTGTTGAAGTCATCGATCTTGGCGACGCCCGCCGCCTCGGCCGCGTCGCGCACCCGGTCGAGAACGTCCCAACGGATGCGCGGATGCTCGACACGCCATTCGCCTCCGGTCCCGTGAAAGTCGTCCGGCCCGTCGACATGATCCTCGACCGCCTTGAACGCCTCCAGAACGTCGTCCCATCCCCAGCCGGCGAGGCCGAGCTGGCGCCAGTGGTCGTAATCCGCTGCCTGGCCGCGCATGTAGATCATCGCGTTGATCGCCGACGATCCGCCCAGCGTCTTGCCACGCGGATAGTTCAGAGCCCGGCCGTTCAGCCCCGCCTGGCTGGTGGTCTTGAACATCCAGTCGGCGCGCGGATTGCCGATGGCGAAGAGATAGCCGACCGGAATGTGAAACCAGATCCAGTTGTCCTTGCCGCCGCCTTCCAGCAGCAACACGCGGTTTTTCGGATCGGCGGACAGCCGGTTCGCGAGGACACAACCTGCCGAGCCGGCGCCGGCGACGATGTAATCGAACTCTTCCATGGCGGCTCATCTAGCCGAATGCACTTCGGTATGGAATGCCCTCGATGGTAATGTGAGCGCTTCCGCTACGCGGACCCGGTGCGGGCGCCGCGTTGCCCACCTTGAGGAGTGTCTTGCTCTCGCTGCCCGGCTCGGTTATCGGTTGCGCATGATGATGACGATCCTTTCGATGAATTGGTGGTGGGCGCGCTGACAGCGGCCGGACCGTCACGCTTGTGATCAAACCCAAAGGCCGCCTCGGATCATCCGGCGGCCTTTTTTGCTATGTCGCCGGGGGTCCGGGCTTGAGATCCGGAGAGAGTTCATGGTGACCGAACAGACCGACGACGGCCGCGAGCGCTACCTGACGGCGGGCGGAGTGACGATCACGCGCAGCCGGCGCGCCGTCGCCTATGACGGCGCGATCGAGCCCTATTTCGATCGTTTGGACACCCGCCGCGGCGCCGTCCTGTTTTCCAATTACGAGTATCCGGGCCGCTACACCCGCCAGGACGTGGCTTTCGTCGATCCGCCGCTGGTCGTCTCTTCGACCGGACGGGCGATGCGGATCGCGGCTCTCAATCCGCGCGGCGAGGTGCTGCTCGGTTTCATCGCGGATGCGCTGGCCGGTCATGACGACATCGCCTCGCGCGCTCGCGCACCCAAGGCGCTCGACCTCGTCATCAACGAGCCGGTCGCGGCGGTCACCGAGGAGGAACGCTCGCGCATGCCCAGCGTCTTTTCGGTGCTGCGCGCGATTGTCTCGTTGTTTCGGGCGGAGGAAGATCGCGATCTCGGCCTTTACGGCGCTTTTGGCTATGACCTCGCCTATCAGTTCGACCCTGTCGAGGAAGTGCTAGAGCGCGATTCGGACCGCCGCGATCTGCTACTCTATCTCCCGGACGAACTGCTCGAGGTCGATCACTACTCCGCCTCGGCCTTCCTGACCCGGTACGAATTCGCCAAGGATGGCGTCTCGACCGAAGGGCTTGCGGGCGGCGGCCTGGATGCGCCCTTTGCGTCCTCCGAGCGCATCCCGCCGCGCGGCGATCACAAGCCCGGCGAATATGCTGAGCTGGTGCGCGCCGCCAAGGCGAAGTTCATGCGCGGTGACCTCTTCGAGGTGGTTCCTGGCCAGGTGTTCTACGAGCGCGCCGAGCACAAGCCATCGGAAATCTCGCGGCGGCTGAAGGCGGTGAATCCCTCGCCCTATTCGTTTCTCATCAATCTCGGCGAGAATGAATTCCTGATCGGCGCCTCGCCGGAGATGTTCGTGCGCGTCAATGGTCGGCGGGTCGAAACCTGCCCGATTTCCGGCACCATCAAGCGCGGCGAGGACGCCATTTCCGATTCCGAGCAGATCCTGAAGCTGCTCAATTCAAAGAAGGACGAGTCGGAACTGACCATGTGTTCCGACGTCGACCGCAACGACAAGAGCCGGGTCTGCGATCCGGGCTCTGTGCGGGTTATCGGCCGGCGGCAGATCGAAATGTATTCGCGGCTCATCCATACTGTCGACCACATCGAGGGCCGGTTGCGCGATGGCATGGATGCTTTCGACGCGTTCCTGTCCCATGCTTGGGCTGTCACCGTGACCGGTGCGCCAAAGCTGTGGGCCATGCGCTTTATCGAGAACAACGAGAAGAGCCCGCGCGCCTGGTATGGAGGTGCCGTCGGCATGGTGCATTTCAACGGCGACATGAACACCGGCCTGACGTTGCGCACGATCCGGCTGAAGGACGGTATCGCCGAAGTGCGGGCCGGCGCGACGCTGCTGTATGATTCCAATCCCGAGGAAGAAGAGGCCGAGACCGAGCTGAAAGCCTCGGCGCTGATCGGCGCGATCCGCGAGGCGGGCGCGTCCAACGCTGCCGGCGCCGAGCGGGATGCGGCGCGGGTCGGGGAGGGGCTGCGCATCCTCCTGGTCGATCACGAGGACTCCTTCGTCCACACCCTGGCCAATTATTTCCGCCAGACCGGCGCGACGGTCACGACCGTCCGCACGCCGGTTCCGGCCGAGATCTTCGACCGCGTCGATCCCGATCTCGTGGTGCTGTCGCCGGGGCCGGGCAATCCGTCCGATTTCGACTGCAAGGGCACCATCGCCACCGCCCGCGCGCGCGGCTGTGCGATCTTCGGCGTCTGCCTCGGGCTCCAGGCACTCGCCGAGGCCTATGGCGGGACGCTGCGCACCCTGCATGTGCCGGTCCACGGCAAGCCGTCGCGCATTCGCGTCACCACCCCCGGCATCATCTTCTCCGGCCTGCCCGGGGAGGTCACCGTCGGCCGCTATCACTCGATCTTCGCCGATCCCGTTCGCCTGCCGAAGGAGTTCGAGGTGACGGCGGAGACCGACGACGGCATCGTCATGGCCTTCGAGCACCGGACCGAGCCGGTCGCGGCGGTGCAGTTCCATCCCGAAAGCATCATGAGCCTCGGCGGCGAGGCGGGCATGCGCATGATCGAGAACATCGTCGCGCATCTGCCCCGCCGGGCCCGCGAGAAGGCGGCGTGATCCGGTGACGTCGGTGGTATCGGAAACGAGCGAGGCGGCCGCGCCTCTGGTCAAGCGTATCGCGATGGCGAGCGTCGCGATCGGGGTGATCGTCTTGGCGATCAAATACGCCGCCTATCATGTGACCGGCTCGGTGGCGCTGTTTTCCGACGCGCTGGAATCGATCGTCAACGTCGTAGCCGGGCTGATCGCGCTGTGGGCGGTGACGCTGAGCTACAAGCCGGCTGACAGCGATCACCCTTTCGGACATACCAAGGCGGAGTATTTTTCCGCCGTCGTCGAAGGCGTCTTGATCGTCGTCGCGGCGCTCTTGATCCTGCGCGAGGCCTGGGCGGCCTATCTGGTGCCGCGCTCGCTCGACGAGCCGCTTGCCGGCATCGCCATCAATGCCGTAGCGACCGTCATCAACGCCGGCTGGGCGGTTTTTCTCATTCGCCGCGGGCGCGACCGTCGCTCGCCGGCACTTGCGGCCGATGGCCAGCATATCATGGCGGATGTCGTCACCTCGGTCGGTGTTCTTGGCGGCCTGCTTTTGGCGACGGTGACCGGCTGGACGATCCTCGATCCGCTGATGGCGGCATTCGTAGCGCTGAACATTCTGCGCGAAGGCTTCAAGGTCGTGACCAGCTCGCTCTCCGGCCTGATGGATCAGGCGATCGACCCGGTCGAGGAAGCCAGCGTTCGCGACCTGATCTCGGCCCATGCCGAGGGGGCCATCGAGGTCCACGATCTGAAGACCCGGCTCGCGGGCAGGGCGATGTTCATCGAGTTCCACATGGTAGTGCCCGAGGCGATGACGGTCGGCGTCGCCCACGACATTTGCGACCGGATCGAGGACGCGCTGCAGGAGGCCTTCGCCGGCGCTCGCGTGTCGATCCATGTCGAGCCGGAAGGCGAGGCGAAACAGACGGGCGTCCCGGTTCTGTAGGCCATCGCGCCTTCCAGCGGCTGTCGCTTGCTTGCCGTGTTGCCTTGGCAACGCCCGGCGGCAATCCGACCCTGGAGTTGGCACGCGCCCTTGATCCGCCATACTTATCGTTTGCGACAGCATCCGTTGCGATATCCGACCGTCCGATTCGATCGGGTGGTTAGCTCACCCCGAACAGCGAGGACCGATTATTGATGGTGGAGGGTTTCGCCGAACGACCGATGAATTCCCCCTTGGTCAATCTGCGGGGCGTACAGGCGCTTCTGTCGAAAACCTCGCTGCGGGGTCAGCCGGTCATGCGTTGGCTGTTCGCCGCCGCATTGCTCGCACTGTCCTTCGCGGTTCGCTATCTTCTCGATGACCGGTTGCCGGTCGGTTTTCCCTATCTGACCTTCTTTCCCGCGGTCATCATCACCTCCTTCTTCGCCGGCGTCGTTCCAGGCGTGGCCGTCGCATTCCTTGCGGGATTGTTCGCTTGGTACTTCTTCATTCCACCCTTCGACTCCTTCGCCCTGACCGGCGGCTCGACCTTGGCGCTATCGTTTTACGTCTTCATCGTCGCGGTCGACATTTTGCTGATTCACTGGATGCAACTCGCGCTCGACCGGCTTGAAATCGAAAAGGAATCGGCCGCGCGCCATGCCAGCGAACGCGATCTGTTGTTCCGCGAATTGCAACACCGTGTCTCGAACAATCTCGCCGTGGTGTCGTCATTGCTGAACGCTCAGTCGCGGGGAACCACAAGCACGGAGGCGTCCGCGGTCCTGCAACAGGCGTCGGCGCGGATATCCTTGATCTCGAAGATTCAGCGCCAACTCCACGATCCTGGCCGGCAAAGTCTCGATATGGGGCCGTATCTGACCCAACTCGGGCCGGACCTTCTGGAGGCGTCGGGCGTGACGAACGTCCGTTATGAGGTCGACGCGGACGCAGTGGAAGTATCGGCGGAGCTCGCCGTCCCGCTTGGCCTGATCGCCACCGAGCTGATTTCGAATTCAATCGAGCATGGCTGCGCCGACGGTCGGGCGGGGCGGATCGTCGTCGAACTCAGCCGCCGCGACCCGGGCGACTCGGACTCCCGGGAAACACCGCTTCGTCTGACAGTATCCGATGATGGGCCCGGTTGGCCCGAGGGCTTTTCCGTGTCCTCCTCGCGCAATCTCGGCATGCGCATCGTGGCATCGCTCACCGAGCAGATCGGCGGCGTTTTCGAAATATCCAACGCAGGTGACGCGGTCTCGACGCTGCGTTTTTCGATGCGCGACGAGTTGGCGAACTGAGCCTTCGGCAGGCTGTCGCGAAATTTGGCTTGCAATCGACCGCGTTCGCAATAATCTGGCACGCATGATCGTGACGCCATCCAGCATGTGGACATTTGCGGCCCTTCGGCGGCCGTCTGCCCTGGCGCGTCCGGGCCTTCTCCTCGGTCTACTTAGCCGCGGCCGTCGGACCCGTTGATCCAAGGGGCGTCCGGCGGTCGAGCCGGCGCGCCAGAGGCCTGAGAGCCTCCCCGCTCTGCCCCTTTCGCTTTACAATCCGGTTTCAATTTCGGATGACCCGATCAGATGCGCGCGCGTTGCCAGCGCCGCCCCCGGCATCCGCCCGAGCGATCAAGGTGCAACAGCCATGTCCGTTACGTCCGCAGTCAGTCCCGCCGCTAAGGCCGAGCCATCCCGCACGATGCCCTCGGCTTCGGTAAAGTATCAGCCCTATGGTCAGATCGATCTGCCCGACCGCACCTGGCCGAGCAAAACCATTACGACGCCGCCTATCTGGTGCTCGGTCGACCTTCGCGACGGCAACCAGGCGCTGGTCGACCCGATGGGCCACGACCGCAAGGCCCGGTTCTTCGCGCTCCTGAAGGCAATGAACTTCAAGGAAATCGAAATCGGCTTTCCGTCGGCCTCGCAGACCGATTTCGACTTCGCGCGCTGGTGCATCGAAGAGGGTCGCGCCCCCGACGACGTGTCGTTGCAGGTGCTGGTGCAATGCCGACCGGAGCTGATTTCGCGGACTTTCGAGTCACTCGAGGGCGCGCGTCGGCCGATCGTCCATTTCTACAACTCGACCAGCGAATTGCAGCGCCGCGTCGTCTTCCAGAAGGACCGCGCCGGCATCAGGGAAATCGCCACCGACGCGGCAAAGATGGTCGCCGACATGGCGGCCAAGGCGGGCGGCGACTATCGGTTCGAATATTCGCCCGAAAGCTTCACCGGCACCGAACTCGATTTCGCGGTCGAGATCTGCAACGCCGTCGCCGAGATCATTCGGCCGACGCCTGACAACAGGCTGATCCTCAACCTGCCCGCGACTGTGGAAATGTCGACGCCGAACATCCATGCCGACCAGATCGAATGGATGTGCCGCAACCTCGACAACCGCGACAGTATCATCGTCTCGCTGCATCCCCACAACGATCGCGGCACCGCCGTCGCGGCGACCGAACTCGGCCTGATGGCCGGTGCCGACCGGGTGGAGGGCACGCTGTTCGGCAATGGCGAGCGCACCGGCAATGTCGACCTCGTCACGCTGGCGCTGAACATGTTCACCCAAGGCGTCGATCCCGGCCTCGACATCACCGACATCAACCACATCAAGGATGTCTACGAATACTGCAATCAGCTCGCGATCGGCGAACGGCACCCCTATGTCGGCGAGCTCGTCTACACGGCGTTTTCCGGCTCGCATCAGGATGCGATCAACAAGGGCATGAAGGCGCGTCGCACCGCCAACAAAGAGCTGTGGGAAGTTCCCTATCTGCCGGTCGACCCGAAAGACGTTGGCCGTTCTTACGAGGCGATCATCCGGATCAACTCGCAGTCGGGTAAGGGCGGCATCGCCTATGTGCTGCAGGCGGATTACGGGCTGAACCTGCCACGCAATCTCCAGGTCGAGTTCCGCGAGGACATCCAAGCGATCACGGATGAAGAGGGTAGGGAGCTGCCGGTGAAGCGCATCTACGACCGCTTCATCGAGCGCTATGTCGAACAGCCGGGAGCCCGCATCAAATTCGTCGATCACTTCACCCGGCCGAACCCGGACGTGAAGGGCGAGCGTATCCTGGAGGCGACCATCGTCGACGACGGCGTCGAGACCAAAATCGAGGGCCTCGGCACCGGGCCGATCGACGGCTTCGTCGACGCGCTGTGCCGCCATATCGGCATTGAATTCTCGGTGTTCGACTATTCCGAGCATTCGCTCGGCGCGGGCTCCGACGCGCGCGCCATTTGCTACATGGAAGTCGAGCATGAGGGCGGCCGGCTGTTTGGCGCCGGCATCAACAAGAACATCGTCACGGCGTCGCTCGAAGCCATCGTCGCCGCCGCCAACCGGCTGCTCGCCCAGTGAAGGCGGCCGGAGGCGAACTGCTCGTCGCTGCGCTCTCCGAGCAGGGCGCGAGCCGCGTCTTCTGCGTGCCGGGGGAAAGCTATCTCCCGGTGCTCGACGCGCTTTATGACAGCGCCATCGAGACGATCGTCTGCCGCCAGGAGGGCGGCGCGGCGATGATGGCCGAGGCCGATGGCAAGCTCACCGGCCGACCCGGCATCTGCTTCGTCACGCGCGGTCCGGGGGCGACCAATGCCGCCTCCGGCATCCATGTCGCCGCCCATGACCTGACGCCGATGATCCTCTTCGTCGGCCAGGTGCCGACGAAGTTCCGGGGGCGCGGCGCTTTCCAGGAGGTCAATTACGACCGGCTGTTCGGCGACATGGCCAAGGCCGTGTTCGAGGCTACGACGGCCGCCGAACTGCCGGGCCTCGTCGCCGAAGCCTACCGGATCGCCATGGATGGCACGCCGGGGCCGGTCATCGTCGCGCTGCCGGAGGATACGTTGTCGGGCGCTGCCGAGGCCGATATTCCGCCGCGCGTCGGCGTCGAGCCGGTGCTCCCGCAAGCCGAGGATATGGAGGAACTGTGGGCGCTTCTCGGCGCCGCCTCCCGTCCGATGCTGATCCTGGGCGGATCCCGATGGACGGATGGCGCGATCGCCGACATCGTCGCCTTCGCCGAACACTGGCATCTGCCCGTCGCCTGCTCGTTCCGCCGCCAGGGCCTGTTTCCCAATGACCACCCGAACTATGCCGGCGATCTCGGCATCGGCCCGAACCCCGCACTGAAGGCCCGCATCGCCGAGGCCGATCTCGTTATTGCCGTCGGCGCGCGGCTCGGTGAGATGCCGAGCCAGGGATACACACTTTTCCAGGTTCCGGTTCCCAAGCAGCGCCTCGTCCATATCCTGCCCGAGGCGGCAGGAATCGGCCGGCTCTATACGCCGGCGCTCGGCATTCATGCCGACCCGGCGTCCTTTGCGCGCAAGGCGATGCAATTGCAGGCACCGGCCACCGTCGCCTGGGCCGGACAGGCGGAGGCGGCCCACCGGGATTACCTCCGCTGGTCGACTCCCACGCCCGAATCCAAGCCGAATTCCGACTTCGTCGATCCGTTCGCGGTGATGGCCGAACTCCGCGCGACGCTGCCGCGTGACGCGATCATGACCAACGGGGCCGGCAACTACGCCGGCTGGCTGCACCGCTACCATCGCTTCTCGGAGCGGACCACGCAGGTCGCTCCCACCTCCGGATCGATGGGCTATGGCCTGCCGGCGGCGGTCGCCGCGAAACTGCGCTATCCCGAACGGGCGGTGGTCTGCTTCGCCGGTGACGGCTGCTTCCAGATGACCGGCCAGGAATTTTCGACCGCCGTGCAGGCGGGGGCGAACATCGTTGTCATCGTGTTCGACAACGCGCAATACGGCACCATCCGGATGCATCAGGAAAAGTCGTATCCCGGCCGTCAGTCGGCGACAGCGCTGGTCAATCCCGATTTCGCTTCCTTGGCTCGGAGCCTCGGAGGCCTCGGCCTCAGCGTCGCGCGGACGGAGGATTTCGCCGAGGCGATGAGGGCCGCGCTGCAGGCCGATCGTCCGGCGCTGGTCCATCTGAGAATCGACCCGGACCGCATCTCGACGACGGCTCGGCTGCCGTTCGCCGCCGTATAAGCAGGGGGACATGATGGACGATCAACGGCTGTTCGCAATCGAACAGGGCGGTGCCGAACGCGGCGAGGGCCCCGTAACGCCGATTATCTTCCTGCATGGTTTCGACGGTCGGGCCGAGATCTGGGCGCCGTTGCAGGATGCCCTGTCATCATCCCAACGCCGGACCATCGCCTTCGATCTTCCCGGGCATGGTCGCTCGCGCGATTATCCTGGCTTCGGTCCGCCGAAGATTGCTGCGCGGGCGCTCCTCGCCGAGCTCGACGCGCGCGGCATTACGGCGGTGCACTTTGTCGGCCATTCCATGGGCGGGGCGATCGCATCGCTCATCGGCCTGTTCGCGCCGGACCGGGTTGCCTCACTGACCCTGTTGGCGCCCGGCGGCTTCGGCAAGGAGATCGGCGCCGAGCGAATTCGCGCCGTTATGGACGCTGCGGGGGTCGACGCGATCGGCACGGCCCTTGGCGGCATGGGCGCGCCCGGCTGGGTGCCGGATAGTGACACCGTGGCGGCAATCGCTGCGGCGCGTAACCCCGCCGGCCGGGCGGCGATCCGGCAAATTTTCGACCATCTGTTTTCGACGGGCGAGCAAGGCGTCTTGCCGCTTGATGCCATCGCCGCGACCGGCCGGCCCGTGCATGTGATCTGGGGCACCGAAGACCGGGTCACCCCCATAGCCCAGGCCAGTGGCGTTCCGCGCGAATTCACCGTCACGCGGCTTGATGGCTTTGGCCACATGCTGATGCTCGAGGCGCCCGCGGCATGCATCGCGGCCATTCGCGCGAACATGGAAGAAGTAGAAAAGCGTTGAGAAAGGCCGGTTGGTGTGTCCGCCGGTTTCTTCCAACCGAATTGCCCCGTATGTTAAGACCTCGTTAACGAATTGGATTCGAGGCAGCGACATATGGGCGAAGGCAAGGATAACGTGGCGTCCCTAATGGGAACGAAGCGTCTGGCCGATGCCGTGCGGCAGGCCAAGATCGCCGCCGCGCAGCGTGCCGACGTCGTCGTCGATATCCGCGAGGCCGACCGGGCCCGGCTGGAGATCCTGGCGGAGGAACTGCAGTCGCTGATCGACGAGTTGCCCCCCGGCGACGAGCTGTTCGATTTCACCATCTCGGGTGGTATGCATCCGCGCCTGTGGATCGACGGGACGGCCAATGTCATCATGGCGCGCGACCGCCGGACCTATCGCCTCGTCCGTGAAACCCGGCTCGGGCGCGTGACTCTGGTCGAGTCGACCGACACCAGGGTCATGGCCCAGCATGTCACCGAATATGTCGCCGAGCGCATCGTCGAGCGCGACAAGGCTTTTGCCTTGAGTGACGGGCTGAACGAGCGGGTCGCCGGCGATGCCAGCCGCCAGATTCGCAACGGCGAGGACGCGCCCCTCCGTCAGCCGGAAAAGCGCGCCCGTAGCGCCGACTTCGTCATTGCGGCCACCTGGATGATGATCGGCATCGTCATTGGAGCGGCGCTGCTTCTGGCGATCGCTTCCTATCAGGGCGTGTCGATCGGCTGAATGTCGCCAAGGTCGGGATTCGTCGCGACCGCTCGACGGGGCTATGCCGCTGGCTTGGCATCCTCGCGCGGCCTGGCGTCGATCGCGTGCCCCGCCTCCAGAAGTTCGCGCTCCCGGATCCAGCCGAGACCGTCCCCGTGCGTGCGTGCGCCGCGCTCGCGCTGGATGAGGGACCACGCGCCCGGCTCGCCGCTGATCTCGAAAAGGTTGTAGCGGGCGGCGGGCTTGTCGCTGCCGGGCGCCTGGCTCGCGGAGGGAACGCCGACCACCGGCACCTTGAACTCCGGCCCGCGCAGCCAGTGCAACGTGTCGAGATGGGTATGGCCGTGCAGCACCAGCTCGGCCCCGACATCGCGGATCACCTTGGAGAAGAACTGCTTTCCGATCAGGCGCTTGTGCCAGGACGTCGACCCGGAAATGGGTGGGTGGTGGATCATCACGACCCGGAAGTGCCCGGTTGCCCGACAGCTTTCGAGCAGTCGGGCAAGGGCCAGCGCCTGGCCACGCCGGAACGTACCGGTGGCGAAAAACGGCGCGGTCGCCTCGGCGGTGGAAACCCCGAAGATCGCCACCTTGCCCCGGACCCGCAGATAGGGAAATGAGTTGCCGATGGCGTTCAGCGGATTATCGCCGATCATATATTCGTACCACTCGCGATACGAACGTTTCAGCGCGCCCGGAACGTAGGCGTCGTGGTTGCCGGGAACCACCGAGACGTCATAAGGCGCGCCGAGTTCTTCCAGCCACAGCCGGGCCGCCAAGGTCTCCTTCTTGGTCGCCAGATTGACCAGGTCACCCGTCACCGCGACATGATCGGGGGCCTCGTCTTTCATGTCCTGGATCAGGTTCACCAGCGTATCGCCGAACATCGCGCGGCGGCGGTTGCGGTGCCAGTTGACGTAACCAGTGACCCGCTTGGAGGCGAGTTCGCGAATGGACAGTTCCGGGAGCGGACCCAGATGCACGTCGGAGAGATGGGCAAGTCGAAACATCTGCTCCATCTTAGGCGACCCGGCGGCGTTTGGTAGGGCCGTGTTCTTTCGAGGGACCATGTTCTTAGAGAAATTTCTTCTCAGGGCGCTGCACGGCGTCCATCTTGTGTCGCGCCCCATGACGCTCGGCGTACGCGGCGCGGTGTTCGACGAGGCGGGCCGGATCTTTCTGGTCCGCCACACCTATGTCTCGGGCTGGCACATGCCGGGCGGCGGCGTCGATCCGGGCGAGACCGCCGTCGATGCGCTCAAGCGTGAATTCCACGAGGAAGGCAATCTCGAACTCGTCGATCCGCCCCAGCTCATCGCGGTCTATTTCAACCGCAACGCGTCCAACCGCGATCATGTCCTGTTTTACCGCTGCGGCGCCTCTCGCCAAACGGCGCCGAAGACGCCGGACGCCGAAATCGCGGAAACCGGTTTCTTCAGCCTCGACGGATTGCCGGAAGGCGCGACCGACGCGACGCACCGGCGGCTCGCCGACCTGCGCGGCGATGGCCCGATCGATCCTCACTGGTGAGGCTGTAGCCGCTCGCGCCCATGCGGAACCGTCAGATCCTGATCCGGGCCGAGCGGCACGATCCCGGTCGGATTGATCGTCTTGTGGCTGGAATAGTAATGGCCCTTGATGTGACCGAAATCGACGGTCTCGGTGATCCCCGGCGTCTGGTAGAGTTCCAGCATATGGCCGAAGAGGTTCGGGTAGTCGGCGATCCGCCGCTTGTTGCATTTGAAATGCCCGTGATAGACGGCATCGAAGCGAATCAGCGTGGTGAACAGGCGCCAGTCGGCCTCGGTCGGTGCGGCGCTGTCGACGAGATAGCGCTGGTTCGATAGCCGGGCCTCCAACTGGTCGAGCGTCGCGAACAGCGCGTGGAAGGGCGCCTCGTAGGCCTCCTGCGTCGTTGCGAAGCCGCATTTGTAGACGCCGTTGTTGATGGCGTCGTAGACGGTGGCGTTGATCGCGTCGATCTCGCCGAGCAGCGCTTCGGGCGTCAGGTCGACCCTCGCATCGCCCCATGCGTCGAAGGCACGGTTGAGGATGCGAATGATCTCGGCGGACTCGTTGTTGACGATCGTGCCGGTCTGCTTGTCCCAAAGGACCGGCACGGTGACGCGGCCCGAATAGTCCGGATCGGCTTCGAGATAGACCTCATAGAGCCGCGATTTGCCGAGCACAGCGTCCGGGATCACACCGCGTCGCTCGGAGAATACCCAGCCCTCTTCGCCCATGTGATAGTCGACGACCGACAGCGAGATGACGTCTTCCAGCTTCTTCAGCTTTCGGGCGATCAGCGTGCGGTGTGCCCAGGGGCAGGCGAGCGAGACGTAGAGATGATAGCGGCCCACCTCGGCCTTGAATGCTGTCCGACCGTCCGGTCCCGGCTCGCCGTCGGCAGTGATCCAGTTCCGATAGCTTGTGGTCGTTCGTTTGAAACGGCCACCGGTCGACTTCGTATCGTACCACTTGTCCTGCCACTGTCCGTCGACCAGAAGTCCCATCGCCGTCACCCTTTCGCTTTTGCCGTGGCTCTAGACTAGAGCGTCAGGCGATTAATCTGCAACATAGCCAGCGGCCTTGAGGTAGTTCCAACATTCTTCGGGCTCGAACAGGTCGCAGATGTTGCCGACTGCACGC
>NZ_JAYXIH010000052.1:0-23290 GCF_036016755.1 Aurantimonas sp. A3-2-R12
CTCATGGATGCCTCGTAACCGAAAAGGAAATCGGCACGAAACTCCACGCAGACTTACCGCCGCCCACGCTTCTCTTTCTTCTCAATATCAAATTGTCAAAGATCACGGCATGACCGAAGTCACAACGCCGGGAACCGCAAGCGAAAGCCTGCCGTACCCTTGAGAGGGTCGCTGCATTAGCGGCACTCGAAAAGATAGGACGAAGGCGGCACAAAACCGAACCGGTCAGAACATTTTGTTCGTACCGGCTCCTGGCGGCCCGTTCAGGTCACCCCGGCGCCACCGCCGTCGTCGATGACCGGCATATAGGCGATCGCTGATCCGCCTGTCAACGCCGGTCGTCGCAAAAAATTCAAAAAGCCCCCAGCGGCTGCCTGGCGCCAGCGCCGCGTGGCGCGCAAAGACGCTCGGCGCGGTGCTCCTCCGGTTTGGAACGTCATCCGCCGAAAGCGCCGGCGGTTGCCTCGTGCATCGAGGTCTGAACCGCAGCAGCGGATCGAGGCGGTGCCACCAGCGCGGTCAGCAACCGCCCTTGAGCCCACATGGTCGAGACGCTATTGTCGGCAGACAGGGGTTTTCCAAGGCGCGCTCCGCCAACGAAGCGCCTCGGTCGATATTTCGCCACCTTGTACGCGCAAACGCGATGAACAAATGACGACGGGGGACAGACCGCTTGCGATACGACAGGCCGGCTTTTGGGGACGAGCCGCCGCTGGTAGCCGATCGGCGTCGCCGACCGGACCGGCGGCAGGTGTCGGCGCGCTGGCTGGCCGGTACGCTGCTGACCGGCCTCACCTCGACCGCCTTGATGGGCATCGCCCTCTCCGCGGCGCTCGACGGTCACCGCGGCGCCGCGCGGCCCGCCGGCCTCGCGGCGCTGGTCTTCAACAAGACGCTCACCGAGAAAGGTGAGCGCGTCGTTGCGACCGCGATCCCGATCGCCCGCAGCCGCCAGATCATCGAGCTGTCGACCATGAGCAAGGAGGGTGATCGCGAGGTCATCCGCACCCTCCCCTTCGGCTACGTCAACATGCTGCTTGGCGCGCGCTATCAGGCCGGCGCCGACTATCCGAGCTTCGATCCATTGAAAATCTTCGCCGACGCCGCGGAGGGCGGGGCGGGCGTGGACGCGGAGCCTGCCCAGATTTATGGCGCGCGGGTAGAATCGGAGGTGCAACTCAAGGTCCAGTCCTTCGATTATGACGAGGCCGCCTATGAACGCATCGATGCCCTCACCGCCGCGAATGCGGAGCAGCTCGTGCGCTCGGTCGCGCCGAGCCTGTCCTACCGGCCAGTCCAGGTCGCGTCGCTGGCGACCGTCGACCCGATGCGCTTCAATCTGACCAGCGACGCCGCCGACTACGAGCCGGGCTCCGCGTTCCGCGTGGTCGAGGAAAACGTCTCGCTGGCAACCTCCGACACGGACGACACGCTCCCGCGCTTCCACGAGGAAGTCATCCCGTTGCGCGAGACGACGAAGATTGCCGACATTCTCGATGCCAGTGGACGCGCAGATGCCGAGGCTGGCGCCGCGGTGGAGGCGTTGGTTGGACTTCTGAAATCCGACGAACTGAAAGCCGGTGACGCATTGCGGGTCGGTATCGTCACGAGCGACGATCGCGCGCGCGTCGTGCGGCTTTCGGCCTACCGCGGCAGCCGGCATCTTGCCACCGCCGCCGAGACCGAGGATGGCCCCTTCGCGGCGGCGGCGGCGCCGGAAATGGGCGACTCGGTTTCCGAAGCTTTCGATGAAAACGAAAACGAGGTGCCGCTGCGCGCCGATATGCCCACCGTCTATGACGGGATTTATCAGGCGGCTTTGTCCTATGGCCTGAACAGCAGGCTTTGTCGCCAACTGGCGCGTATGCTAGCGGCCGAGGTCGACCTCCAAGCCCGATTGAGCCCGACCGATCGACTGGCCGTGTTCTATTCCCTGGAAGAAGGCGAGGAAAACGCAACCGACAGATCTGAGATCTTGTTCGTCGAGGTCCGCATCGGCGAGATCACGAAGCGCTTCTACCGGTTTCGGCCAAGCGACGCGGACAACGCCGACTATTTCGATGCCGAAGGCCGCAGCGCCCAGCAGTTCCTGCTCCGCAACCCGGTCCCCAACGGCCGCTTCACGTCCGGCTTTTCTCCCAACCGCAAGCATCCCGTCCTGGGATATGTGCGCCCGCATTGGGGGGTCGACTGGGCAGCGCCAAGGGGCACGCCGATTCTCGCGCCCGGCAAAGGGGTGGTGACGAAGGCGGGCTGGTCCAGCGGCTATGGCCGCCAGACCATCATCCGTCATGCCAATGGCTACGAGACCTCCTATTCGCACCAGAACGCCATCGCCAAGGGCGTCAAGGCGGGCGCCAAAGTGCGCCAAGGGCAGGTGATCGGCTATGTGGGCTCGACCGGCCTGTCGACCGGCAACCATCTTCACTATGAATTGTCGGTCAACGACAAGAAGGTCGATCCGATGCGCATCAAGCTGCCTTCGGGCCGCGCGCTGAAGGGCGTCGAACTCGGCACCTTCGAGCGGGAACGCGACCGCATCGATAATTTGTTGCGCGAGCGCGTCGAGTCGCCGCTGGTCGCCAGTCGCTGACCAACTGGGATGGCGTCGCGTCCGCGCGACGCGAGAACCCATCAAAGCCGCTACCGCTGAGCCCTAATCGCCCCGCGCCGATGTGCTGGAGCATTTCCCGAGCAAGTGGACGGGACGCCAGCGATTCGTCAGGCGAAGGGTCGGTAGGGAGCGAAACGGCTTTCCTGCACCATCCGCCAGCGCCGTGAGGTCGACAGCACGGTCTCGTTCGCGTCGCCGCTTCGCCCAAGCAGTCCGACATCTGCGAGAATATGGCCGTCATGCGCGGCCATGGAGCGGTTGAGAAGTTCGGCACTCTTCATGGCCCGGCCGGCGGTCTTGGTCTTGATACCGGTCTTCAATCCGAACATGTCGCACCCCTACGCTTGTCTGCAGATACCATTTTACTGTGCGACAATTCGTTTGATTAGTCCAGCGACAAGTTTTAAACAGATCGGTGAGAAAAACTCGTCAAATCTCTCTAGCAGGATCCGCGTATGCCCCTGATCGAGGTCGATCTCGTCCGAACCTTCGTCGCGATCTGCGAGACCGGCAGCTTCTCAAAAGCCGCGCAGCACGTCGCTCGCACGCCTTCGGCCGTCAGCCTGCAGATGAAAAAGCTTGAGGCGCTTCTGGGCCGCGCGCTTTTCGTGCGGGAGGGTCGCTCGGTCGGCCTCAGCGGCGACGGCGAGGCATTCCTGGGCTATGCGCGCCGCCTGATGCAGCTCAACGAGGAGGCGGTCTCGCGCTTTCGCGCGCCCGCCATGGAGGGTCGGGTGGCGTTCGGCGCGCCGGACGACATCGGCTATATCGCGATTCCGCAGATTCTGAAGCGCTTCGCCTCGACCCATCCGCATGTCGAAGTCGACGTGAAGCTCAAGTCCAGCGACGAACTGCGCCGACTTTGCGATACCGGCGCGCTCGATCTCGCGGTGCTGTGCTGTTCGGATTACGGCAAGCGGGACGTGCGGGTCGTTCACACCGAAAATCTGGTCTGGATCGGACTCAAGCACGGTCAAGCCGTCAGCAAGGACCCATTGCCGCTGGCTCTCGCGACCCGGGGCTGCGCCTGGCGAGCCAGCGCCCTCGCTGCGCTCGACGCGGCTCACATCGGTTACCGGATCGCCTATTCGAGCGAACACTCGCAAGGACAGATCGCCGCGGTTCTCGCCGATCTGGCGATCGCGCCACTTCCCGAAAGCCATGTCTCCGCGTCGCTGCGCCAATTAGGCGAAGCCGACGGACTGCCGCCGCTGCGCCAATATGAGGTGGCGCTGATGAAGCGGAAGGGCTGCGGCAAGATCGCCGACGCGCTCGCCGAGCACGTCACCGAAAGCTTCGCCGACCTTCGTCCCTCCCTGAGCCTCGCCCTCGCCTGAGCGGGGGGGGGGGGCTCGGGCTGCGGGGACATCATGGTCCCTGGCGCCTTTTCATGAGCGGCAGCGACCGGCCATCGTCCCTTGCGATCAGCCGGCGCTTTCGACGCGCGACTGCGCCCGCCAGAGGTCGATATCGCCTTCGCCGGCGTGACGATCGATCTCGGCAAGTTCGGTCTCGGAGAAGTCGAGCCGGTTCAGGGCGTCGAGCGAATCGTCGAGCTGCGCGACGGTGCGCGCACCCACCAGCGCCGAGGTCACCTCCGGACGCCGCAGCACCCAGGCGATCGCCATCTGCGCCAAACTCTGTCCGCGAGCCTCGGCGATCGCGGTGAGAGCGCGAATCCGTTCGATGTTCGCGGCGCTGAGCATCTCGGGTTTGAACGAGCGTTCGCGCGCCGCACGCGAATCGCTCGGAACGCCCTCCAGATATTTTCGGGTCAAAAGCCCCTGGGCCAATGGCGAAAACGCGATGCAGCCGATGCCGAGCTCGCCGAGGGTTGTCAGGAGCCCGTCCTCGACCCACCGGTTGAGCATCGAATAGGACGGCTGGTGGATGATGAAGGGCGTGCCCTGCTCCTTCAGGATCGCGTAGGCCTGCCGCGTCAGCTCCGGCGAATAGGACGAAATGCCGACATAGAGCGCCCGTCCGGACCGCACGATGTGATCCAGGGCGCCCATCGTCTCCTCGAGCGGGGTCTCGGGGTCCGGCCGGTGATGGTAGAAGATATCGAGATAGTCTAGCCCCATGCGCTTCAGGCTCTGGTCGCAGGAGGCAATCAGATATTTGCGCGTGCCGAAATTGCCGTAGGGACCGGGCCACATGTCATAGCCCGCCTTGGACGAGATGATCAGCTCATCCCGGTAGGGCCGGAAATCCATCTCCATCCAGCGACCGAAATTTTCTTCGGCTGAGCCGTAGGGCGGGCCGTAATTGTTCGCCAGGTCGAAATGCGTGACGCCTCGGTCGAACGCCCGCCGCAGGATCGCCCGTCCGGTCTCGAAGACGTCCGTGCCGCCGAAATTCTGCCAAAGACCGAGCGAAATGGCCGGCAGTTTCAGACCGGAGCGCCCGACCCGGCGGTAAGGGATGGCGTCGTAACGATTGGCCTCGGCGAGGTAGGGCATGCAGCGGACCTTTTTTGGCGAACCAGGAATGCCTGCCGGTATAGGCGGTCGTGCCGTCAGGGAAAAGGGCGGCGGGACGCCAGCTCGATCGGCCTCTTAGCCGCGGCGTGTCTACTTGCAGTAAGTCCCGCCATTTCGCCGCGCCGCGATGTCGAGATGGAAATGCGTCGCATGGTCGGCGTCGGTGCCAGGACCGAGCACCGTCTTGAACGGCCCGCACGCGCCCTCGCGGATCGAGCGTTGAAACCGCGCTTCCGGTGAGCCCGGCTCGTGCGCCTCGACACCGATCGTCGTCCCATTCTTGAAGGCGAAAGCGGCGATGTCGACGGCGCTGCCGCGCGCATGTTCGGAGATGCCGTTTTCGGATGCGCGGTTGCGGCAGACATAGGTGGAGGCATGCCGGAATTCGGCGAGTTTTTCGGCCGGAAAACTTGCCTTGGCCGCCGGAACGACGCTGTCCGTCATCCACCGGTCGAGGGCAAGCGCCGATCGACAAAACAGCTGGGTGTCAGACGAAATCGCGACGCCGCTGGAAAGCCGTTCGATATTGACCGGCCGCAGGACGCCGCAGGCGCCGTCGCTGATGCTCTCACCAATGGTGAAAAGAACGCCGCGCTTTTCAAGTTCCGCCTCGCACATCCTGGCGTCTTCGATGGCCGCGGCAGCCAGGACCGCGGCGGCCGGCGTGATCGCCGCCTCGCGGGCGTTCGAAGGATCGGGGGCATTCGAGACCTTGGCGAGGTTCCCCATCTCCGGAGCGACCGGCCTGGCGGTCGCTGGCGCGGCCTTCTCTGGCGCAACCGATGACGCCGTCTGAGGCACCGCTTCTGGCCGTGGCGTGGGCGTGGGAACAACGTCGAGGGGCTCTTCGGATGCCGCGATGCCGGCGGCCGGCGCGCGGCTTTCGGTCTTGCGATTGCGCACCCCACCGCTTTTGCCGTTGATGCCATGCGCATCCGGTCCGGCGGGCTCTTTGCGAAGCTCCCCCTCCGCCGGCTTCAAAAATATTCCGTCCCGCGCCCCTGTCGCCGCGTCCGGTCGCGCCTCAGGCCTCGGCGGTGCATTGTCCGGCGTCTGCGCCATAGCGGGCGCCTGAGCTAGCCAGGCGGCCGCGACGCAGCAGCCGAGGAAGACCGCCGCGCGGCGCGTTGCGCCCCTCACCCGGTGAACTCGACGACCGTTTGCCCCGGTTCGACCAGTTTGGCCAGCGCCTCGGCGTCCCAGTTGGTCAGCCGCACACAGCCATTACTGTTGGTCTTGCCGATTTTCGATGGCTCGGCTGTGCCGTGAATACCGTAACTGGGCTTCGACAAGTCGATCCACATCGAGCCAACCGGGCCGTTCGGCCCCGGCGGAAGGGTGAGCGGTTTGGCATTTTCGCCCTGCTGGAAGTTGATCTTCGGGTTATAATTATAGGTCGGATCAGAGGACAGAGCGTTGACCTTCATGGTGCCCGACGGTGAGGGCGTCGCGGTCGATCCGATCGTCGCCGGATTAGCGAGCACGATCTCGCCGTCGTGGTCGTATGCCACGAGACGGCCGGCCGTCTTGTCGACCACGATCCGGGCCACCTTGGTCGTCGGTGCCTTCCCGGGATCGGCGACGAGAATCGTCGTGCCCGCCTTTGAAAAATCGGCACCCGGATTGAGCGCCCTGAGAAGATTCTCGTCCATGTGAAATTTTTCGGCCAGCATTTCGGCAGCATCATGGTAGCCGAGCCATTCCATCTCGGCGCGCTGTCCGTAATCCTCCGGGATCGCCTCAACGTAGCGCCCTGCAACGTCCTCCGCCGTTATCGCGTAGGTCTGCATGGCCTCGCCTTCGTCGACGGCGAGGACGGTCCAAAGGTCGGCATCAGGTTCACCATCCACCGGCAGACCGCGCATCATTTCGTAGGCTCTGACAGCCTTGCGGGTGTTGTCTCCGAAGAATCCGTCGATGACACCCGGCGAGGCATGCGTACGGCCGAGCAACACTTGAATGCGGATGAGAAACGGATCAGGCGCCACCTGCTGATCGGCGTTTTCAAGGCCGGCTTCGTCGGGAATATCGGTCGAAAAGGACGGTGTCTCGACGACCATGCCGGGCTCGCCGGTCACTTCCACCACCGGTGGAGCTGCGGTGTCGACGCCATCGGCCGCCGCGTCGGCAGCGCCATGATCAGCAGGCGGCACAATGGCGGGCGTCTCGCCGGCCGGCAGCAATTGGGCTTCCGGCAAGGTCGGATCGGACTTCGCGCTCGCCGCAACGGCCTTGGCGTCCGTCTGACGAGACTGCCAATCTATGAATGTCGCGGCCTCGATCGCTTCCTTCGAGAGCGAGATGGGGGCGGCGATAGACGTGGATGTCGAAAGAAACGCCAGTATTCCGCTGGCGGCGGCGATCGAAAGAATTTTCATAAAAGGCCTCGCATCTCGAGTGATCCAAGTCCGTACAACGCAAAAGGGGAGCCCGAAGGCTCCCCAATATCGATAAACTTCCCCGGTATGGCTAATGAACCGTAAATATCGATCCCGCCGTCCGACTATTCCACGAACTCCACCGTGACGCCCGGCTTGACCATCTTGGCAAGCTCGGTGGCATCCCAGTTCGTCAGGCGCACACAGCCATTGCTGTTGGTCTTGCCGATCTTGGAAGGCTCGGGCGTGCCGTGGATGCCATAGGTCGGCTTCGACAAAGCGATCCAGATCGAGCCGACCGGGCCGTTCGGTCCCGGCTGGATCGTCAGCACCTTGTCGTTGTCGCCCTGCTTGAAGTTGATCTTCGGATTGTAGGTGTAGTTCGGGTCGAAGGCGATGCGGTTCACCTGGACGATGCCCGAGGGCGACGGCGTCTGGGTCGAACCGATTGTCGACGGATAAGCCGTGATCAACGTGCCGTCGGCGGCGTAGACGCGGACCTGCTCGCGCCCCTTGTCGGCGATGATCCTGGCAACGTCCTGCTTCACCGGCTCGCCGATCGCGGCGACCTTGATCCGCGTGCCCGGACGGCTGAAGTCGGCGCCAGGATTGATCTCGCGCAGATAGGCCTCGTCCATGTGGAATTTCTCGGCGATCTTCTCGGACGGCCGCTCGAAGCTCATCGCCGGCAACTGTGCCTTTTCCCCGTAATCGGAGGGGATCGACGCTACGAAGGGGCCGCCGACGTCGTCGGCGGTCAACTCGTAGGTAGTGATGGCCGGACCGCCGGTCGCGTCGAGTTCCTCGGCCAACGCCTGGGCGTCGCCGGTGGGAAGGGTGCGACCAAATTTTTCCTGATAGGCGGCCACCGCCTTGTCGACATTGGAGCCCATGCGCCCATCGATCACGCCGGGCGACGTGCCGGCCCTGTCGAGCAAGATCTGCAGGGCCGCGATTTCGGCCTTGGCGTTCTTGCCCTTGGGCGTCGCCACCTTGGGGGCCGGATCGCTCTCCTGGACCGTCTGCCCCTCCGGCTGAACGATCGGCGCGCCCGGCTCCGGCAGCGGCTCGGAAGACGGAATCGTGTCCGGCAGCGCGGCGTCCCTCTGCGGCTCGACGACCGCATCTGCAGGCGCTGATGGGGGCAGTTCCGCTTCGCGGCGCGGCTCGGCGGCCGGTTGGTCGGGCGCGGGCAATGGCGCGGCGATCACCGGGGCATCGAAACCCGGGCCGCTACGGGGCTCTGTATGGTACGGGTCCGCCGAGCGTGGACGAACTGTCGAAGGCTCTATGGGGACCGGCTCGACGATGACGCCCGGAGGAGCGATGTCGACCCGCCCTTCGAGCGTTACTCCCGGCGGCGGCGGTCCGTCGATAATCGCGCCACGGCGGTCCTCGAAGCGCTGACGCCGTTCCCGGAACTGCTGCCGGCGTGGCTGCTCCACGCCGATGATGCGGCCATAAGCATCGACCATGACGCGCCGGCCCATCTCGTCGATGTAGACTTCGGCGACGTTGTCATCATAAATCTCGACGTTCGGATCGTAATATTGCGCCAGCCGCACGCCTTCATCGATCTGCCTCGCGGGATCGACGGTTTGCGCCAAGGCCGCCGTCGCGCCGAATGACAGCACGAGCGCCGGAAGATACAACCGCGCGATTACACTCATCTTCACCTCTCCACCAAAGCCGGTGACCCGGACGCCGCGATCGGCCTGCGAAAACGCTTCCTCGCTGAGGCAAGCGGATTTCGTGGCAGCTTGACGACCGGTCCTGACCGTATTGCCATAGCGAATGGCAGATGAACCGGACATGAAAATGGCGGTTTTGCTTCTTTTTTCGGTCTTAATCGGCTGATCCAGCCTCGCGACAGAGCCAGATGCGCCGGAACGGCACACTGCGGCAAGCCCGCCTTCCGACGACCCGACCGCCTCCGCGCCCGCCGCCGAATGCGGCCCGGTGGAACACGAGGGGTCCGCAACCCGTTGATGGGGCAACCGAAACGGATCGGAGAAGCAGCATGTCATCGACGGAAGGACGGACTATCATGGGCGACGAGGCCACGGGCGGTGTTGGCGTCGACAATATCGAGGCGAGCCGCGTCTCGGGGACCGAAGTCTACAACACCGACGGTCATCATCTGGGTCATATCCATGACCTCGTGCTCGGCAAGCGCGACGGACGGGTGAAATACGCGATCATGTCGTTTGGCGGCTTTCTGGGGATCGGCGAGGAATTTCATCCCCTGCCTTGGCAGGTGCTGAAATATGACGAGCGGCAAGGTGGCTATGTCGTTGGCATCACCCGCGATCAACTCGAGGGCGCGCCGCGTTATGCCGCGGGCGCCACGCCAAGTTGGGGCGACCCGGACTACGGCCGCAGCATCGACGACTATTATGGCCCGGCCTACATCTGACCGGTGGGAATCAGGGCCCAATGAAAAAGGGCGGCCTCGCGGCCGCCCTTTTTCGTTCGTTATCGCACTTGTCAGGCAGCCGCCCGGTCGCCAGCGGCGTTTGCTTTCGAGCCGACCACATGGAAAATCAGGTGATCGGTCCCGCCGGTGATCTTCACCGTGCTCTCGTCGCGAACCTCGCCGAGCAGGATCTTCTCGGCCAGCGGGTCCTGCACCTCGCGCTGGATCACCCGCTTCAGGGGTCGAGCGCCGTAGGCCGGATCGTAGCCCTTCTCCGCCAGCCAGGCCCGTCCGCTCTCGTCGAGCTCGATCTGGATCTTGCGATCGACGAGCAGCTTTTCGAGCCGCGCCATCTGGATGTCGACGATCGCGCCCATCTCCGAGCGGTGCAGCCGGTGGAAGAGGATGGTCTCATCCACCCGGTTGAGGAACTCCGGCCGGAAGGAGGCACGCACAACGGCCATCACCTGTTCCCGTGCGGCTTCCGCGTCCTCGTCGTCCTTGAGCGCGACCAGATATTCCGCCCCGAGGTTGGAGGTCATGATGATCATGGTGTTGCGGAAGTCGACCGTCCGCCCCTGCCCGTCCGTCAGGCGCCCGTCGTCGAGCACCTGCAACAGGACGTTGAAGACGTCCGGGTGGGCCTTTTCGATCTCGTCGAACAGAACGACCTGATAGGGCCGGCGCCGCACGGCCTCGGTGAGCGAACCGCCTTCCTCGTAGCCGACATAGCCCGGAGGCGCGCCGATCATCCGGGCGACCGAATGCTTTTCCATGAACTCCGACATGTCGAGCCGGACCATCGCCGTTTCGTCGTCGAACAGGAAAGAGGCCAGCGCCTTGGTGAGCTCGGTCTTGCCGACACCGGTCGGGCCGAGGAAGATGAACGAGCCAATCGGCCGGTTCACGTCCTGAAGGCCGGCCCGCGCCCGCCGCACCGCCCTGGAGACGGCCTGAACCGCTTCGCCCTGGCCGACGACGCGCTTTTGCAGCGAGTCTTCCATGCGCAGCAGCTTGTCGCGTTCGCCTTCCAGCATCCGATCGACCGGAATACCGGTCCAGCGCGAGATCACCTGGGCGATATGGTCGGCGGTGACGGTTTCCTCGACCATCGAATCGGCATCAGGCACACCGTCGCTCGCCTCGGCCTCCTGCAGTTCCTGCTCGAGCTTGGGGATTTCGCCATAGGCGAGTTCTCCGGCGCGCTGGAATTCACCTTGCCGCTGAGCGATGGCGAGGTCGTTGCGGGCCTCGTCGAGTTGCCGTTTCAGATCCGCGGCAAGGCCCAGCTTGGATTTTTCCGCCTGCCAGGCGCTGGTGATGCGACCGGATTCTTCCTCCAGATTGGCGATCTCGGAATCGAGCCGCTCCAGCCGGTCCCGTGCCGCGTCGTCGGTCTCCTTGCGCAACGCCTCGCGCTCGATCTTCAGCTGCATGACACGCCGATCGATCTCATCGAGCGCTTCGGGCTTGGTATCCACCTGCATGCGCAGCCGCGCCGCGCCTTCATCGACAAGGTCGATCGCCTTGTCCGGCAGGAAGCGGTCGGTGATGTAGCGGTTCGACAATTGCGCCGCCGCCACCAGGGCGGAGTCGGAGATACGCACCTGATGGTGCTGCTCGTATTTCTCCTTGAGGCCGCGCAGGATCGAGATCGTATCCTCGACCGTCGGCTCGGCAATGAACACCGGCTGGAAACGCCGGGCCAGCGCCGCGTCCTTCTCGACGTGCTTGCGATATTCGTCGAGCGTCGTCGCGCCGACGCAGTGCAGCTCACCGCGGGCGAGCGCTGGCTTCAGCAGGTTTGAGGCGTCCATCGCCCCGTCCGCCTTGCCGGCGCCGACCAGCGTGTGCATCTCGTCGATGAACAGGATGATCGAACCGGCCGCGCTGGTGACTTCCGACAGCACCGCCTTCAGCCGTTCCTCGAATTCGCCGCGATATTTCGCGCCGGCGATCAGCGATCCCATGTCGAGCGCCATCAGTTGCTTGTCGCGCAGCGACTCCGGCACGTCGCCATTGACGATCCTGAGCGCCAGGCCTTCGGCGATCGCGGTCTTGCCGACACCCGGCTCGCCGATCAAAACAGGATTGTTCTTGGTGCGCCGGGAGAGGACCTGGATCGTGCGGCGGATTTCCTCGTCCCTGCCGATCACCGGGTCGAGCTTGCCTTCCCGCGCCACGGCGGTGAGATCGCGGGCGTATTTCTTCAAGGCGTCGTAGCCGCTCTCGGCCGAGGCGGAATCCGCCGTGCGTCCCTTGCGTATTTCGTTGATCGCCTCGTTGAGGCCGTTCGGCGTCACGCCGGCCTTCTTCAGGATATCGGCTGTCTTGGCGGATGTCTCGATCGTCAGCGCCAGCAGCAGCCGCTCGACGGAGACGAAGCTGTCGCCGGCCTTTTTGGCGATTTCCTCCGCCGTCGCGAACACCTTGGCCAGCGGCTGGGCCAGATACATCTGCCCGCTGCCGCCCGAGACACGGGGCATCGCATCCAGCGCCGCATCTACGGCGATACGCACGTCCTTTGGCCGGCCACCGGATTTCTCGATCAGGCCGGCCGCCATCCCCTCCTCGTCGTCGACGAGAACCTTGAGGAGATGCTTCGGGGTGAATTGCTGATGGTCGCGCGACACCGCGAGCGTCTGGGCCGCCTGAATAAAGCCGCGCACCCGTTCGGTATATTTTTCCAGATTCATTGGATCGCTTCTCCTTTCGGCGGTCCACCCTCGCCCGAGGCATGAGCCGCACATCCATGGAGAACGGCTCCCGACACCGGCGAGCCGCCCGCAACGGATATGGGATCGGACGGGTCGCCGCGAAAGAGGCGGCTTGCCGGACTGTTGCAAAAATGTTGCGCCATCTTGAACGCAAAAGGACGCCGCGGCAGCCGCGACGTCCTTGATCTTGATCATATGGCTATGGCGATCGGCCGAAAAGCCAGCCGGTTCAGCCGTTCGACGCCAACAGGAAGTCCGGCAGCGTATTACCCTCGCCATCGCGGGTCTCGGCCGACGCCTCTTCGGGCTTCTTCTTGCGCGGCCGGCCGGGCCGACGCTTCACGGGCGCTTCGCCTTCCGTCTCCGGTGCCTTCACCCCGTGATCCGGGTTGACGGCCGCCTCGACCGTGCGGGCTTCGACCGTCGCGGCCTCATCGCCCGGACGGGTTTCGCTCGCAGCGATCGCTTCGTCACCCTCGCGGCTCCGGCGCGGCCTGCCCCGGCGACGCGGCGTCCGTTCCGCCTGTCCGTCGGGTTGCGATTCGCCGGCAGCGACCGCTGCGCCGCTTGGCGCTTCCGACGAACGCTCGTCACGGGTGCGCTCGCCGTCGTTGCGCTGATGGCGGCCGCTGTCGCCTTGTTCGGAGTTCTCGCGTCCGATCACCGGCTGCGGGCCGGTGCCGTCCGCCTGAACCCTGTCCCGGCGGTCGCGGTTCCTGTCGCGATTGCCATCACGGCCCCGATTGCCGTCCCGGTCGCGATTGTGGTCACGATCTCGGTTGCCATCGCGATCGCGGTTGCCGTCACGGTCTCGGTTGTCGCGAGCGTTCTCACGGTCGCGGTTGCCATCGCGATCCCGATCACGGTTGCTATCACGATCGCGAAAACCCTCGCGGCCATCACGATCGCCGTCCTGCTGACGATGATCGTTGCGCTCGCCGCGATCGCTCGAATTATCCTGCGAATCGTCGTCCTCATCGGAATCGTCGCGGGAATCACGTTCGTCACGCTGTTGCGGGAACTGCGCCTGCGCAGCCGCCACGATGCGGTTGTAGTGCTCGGCGTGCTGCAGATAGTTCTCGGCCATCACCCGGTCGCCAGCACCCGAAGCATCGCGCGCGAGCGTCGTGTACTTCTCCGCGACATGCTGGGCGGTACCCCTGATTTTCACATCCGGGCCGTTCGACTCGTAACTGCGCGAGAGCGGATTAGGACCTTTCCGTCCGCGGCTGCGCATACGGTTTTTCTGCTGTCCTGGCCTCATGAACTTCCTGTCTATTGGATGCACCGGTCGCGCCGGTATGGCCTACTGCCTCAGGGTGCGCCATGCGCGCCCGCACGAAATTAGCTCCGCCGGAGCAAAGCCAACATAGAGAGGTTAAAATCGGTTGTGCCTGGCGATACCCTCACGCCGGCTTGACGGACGACCTACCAGTCATCTCGAGCGTCCTGTGGGCTGCCGTCGAGCGGCGCCTAAAGGAACTGCCCCCTCGGATGTTCCGTACTGGCGGCGACCCTAGAGGGTAACGCGCGCCGTAACAAGTGCCTTTTCAACAATTAAGGCGGTCAACACTGGATCGAAGCGCGATCCCCCTCCTGCTCTGACAGCGGTTTCTCCTCCCGGCCGAAACTCAGGACGCGAACCACACCGGAAAAATCGCGTGTGCAAACGTGGAGATGCAACCCTTGTGATGCAAATATCGCCGCCACGTCGTCTTCCTGCCCCAGGCCAATCTCGACGATCACGCGGCCGCCGGGCCGCAAAACCGCGTCGATTCCCGCCGCGATCGCACGATAGGCATCCAGCCCATCCTCGCCACCGTCCAAGGCTGCCAGCGGATCATGCTCGCGCACGTCAACCGCCAGGGACGGAATATCGCCGCTCCGGATATATGGTGGATTCGACAGCACCAGATCAAGGGGGCCGCCGGCCGCCGCAAGATAATCCGACAGGACAGGCTGCATCCTGTCGGCAACGCCCGCCGCTTCGGCATTGCGGCATGCGGTTGCGAGCGCGCCTGGCGAGATATCGATCGCCAGAGCCCGCGACCGCGGAAACAGCGCCAGCAGCGAAACGGCGATGACACCCGACCCCGTGCCGATATCGGCGAAGAGACATTCCCCGCGCCGGTCGATAATCTCGGCCATCGCCTTGCGCGCCTCGTCGACGAGAATTTCCGTGTCCGGTCGCGGCTCCAGGGTGTCGGGAGAGATTTCGAACTCGTGCTCGTAGAAGGCGCGGCGGCCGAGGATGCGATGAACGGGCTCGCCGGCGAGCCGTCTGGCGAGGCGCGATTCGAGGCACGCCACCGCCCCGCTCGACACCGTCAGGGCGGACGCGGAATGAACCTCTCCCAGTGGGAGGCCCGCGCACTCGGCAATGAGCAGGCGCGCGTCGAACTCCGGCGTTGCCGACTGGGCCGCGCGCAGGCGCTCGATAGCGTGGAGCAGCAACGGGCCCAGCCTGTCGGCCGCCTCAGTCATCCACGCCGACGGCGGCAAGCTGGTGGGCCTGATGGTCGGCGACCAGGGCTCCGACCAGTTCGTCCATCTCGCCCTCGATCACGCGATCGAGTTTGTAAAGGGTCAGATTGATACGGTGGTCGGTCACGCGGCCTTGCG
This sequence comes from Aurantimonas sp. A3-2-R12, assembly GCF_036016755.1. NCBI lineage: Bacteria > Pseudomonadati > Pseudomonadota > Alphaproteobacteria > Hyphomicrobiales > Aurantimonadaceae > Aurantimonas > Aurantimonas sp. A3-2-R12. Next base: position 15,231 of record NZ_JAYXIH010000052.1, read on the forward strand.
GAAAATTGTAGGTGCGGATGCGCTCGGAGCGATCGCCGCTGCCGACCTGTCCCCTGCGCGCGGCGGAGCGTTCGTCGTCAGCCTTCTGGCGTTCGAGATCGAAAAGGCGCGCCTTCAGCACCTGCATCGCCCGCGCGCGGTTCTGATGCTGCGATTTTTCCGACGATGTCACCACGATGCCGGTCGGCAGATGGGTGATGCGAACGGCCGAATCGGTGGTGTTGACGTGCTGGCCGCCGGCGCCCGAGGCGCGCATCGTGTCGATGCGAATATCCTCGGCGCGCACGTCGACGTCGATGTCTTCCGCCTCTGGCAGGACCGCCACGGTCGCGGCCGAGGTATGGATTCGGCCGCCCGATTCGGTCGCGGGAACGCGCTGCACCCGATGCACGCCTGATTCGAACTTCAGCCGTGAGAATACGCCGGGCCCTTGGATCGAGGCGATCACCTCTCGGTAGCCGCCGACCTCGCCCTCGCTCGCCGACAGGAGCTCGACCTTCCAGCGGTTCAACTCGGCATAGCGCTGATACATGCGAAACAGGTCGCCGGCGAAGAGCCCCGCTTCGGACCCGCCTGTGCCGGCGCGGATTTCCAGGATGGCCCCTTTTTCGTCGGCGGCGTCCTTAGGCAGCAGCAGGATACGAATCTCGTCCGTGAGCTGGTCGAGACGCTGCTTCAATTCGTCGATCTCGACCTCGGCGAGGTCGCGCATCTCGCGATCGGCGGTCGGGTCGTCCAGCAGCGAGCGGGAATCGGCGAGTTCCCGTTCCACCTTGCGATAGGAGCGGATCGCCGCGACCACCGCCTCCAAGCCGGAATATTCCGCGGCGAGCTTGGAATAGACGTCGTGCGCCGGCCCCTTGGCCATCTCGTTCTCGAGATGACCAAAGCGGGCCAGGATCTCATCAAGGGTCGAATTCGGCAGCGTCGCCATAATGTCCTGAAGCTGATGTCAAGGTGAATGGAGCGCGGCCCATGCCGCGGCGAAGAGGCGGGGCGTGCCACCGATCACTGCGGTCCGCTAATACGGGATTCCATTGGCTTCCGCGAAATCGACGAGAAGCTGTCGCGGACTGGCCGCCAGTTGGCTGCCGTTGAGTTGCTGCGCCAGCGCCTCGGAAAGCTTTTCCGCCTCCAGTTCGACAATCATCGCCTTCACCGGACCGATCGAGGGCGGTGCCATGGATATGGAGCGGAAGCCGAGTCCAATCAACGCCATCGCCGAGAGCGGCTGACCGGCCATCTCGCCGCACAGCGTCACCGGGACATCGTGACGCTGCCCGGCATCGACGATCGACTTCAACGCCCGCAGGAACGGCGCCGACAAATCGTCGAAGCGCGTGGCGACACGCGCATTGCCGCGATCGACGGCATTGAAGAACTGGAACAGGTCGTTCGAGCCAATGGACACGAAATCGAGCACTTCCATCAGCTCGTCGAGCTGGAACAAAAGCCCCGGCACCTCGATCATCGCGCCCACCTTCAGCCGCTTCGGCATGACATGGCCGAAGCGCGTCAGATGCTTGAACTCGCGGCTGATCATCTCGCGCGCTTGCCTGAGCTCCGACACCTCCGTCACCATCGGAAACATGACGCGCAGTTCGCGCCCGGCGGCCGCCTTGAGCAACGCCCGCAGCTGGGTGCGCATCAAGCCGGGACGGTCGAGGGCAAGCCGCAGCGCCCGGTAGCCCAGCGCCGGATTTTCCTCCGGCGACTGGCTGAGATAAGGCAACACCTTGTCGCCGCCGACATCCAGCGTGCGAAACGTCACCGGCCGGCCGTTGGCCGCATCCATGACCGCCGAATAGAGCCGCTCCTGATCGCGCGCACGCGGCATCGTCGAAGCGACCATGAACTGGAGTTCGGTGCGGAAAAGGCCGATGCCTTCCGCGCCTGCAGCGTCGAGCTGGGGCAGGTCGACGAGAAGGCCCGCGTTCATTTGCAAGCTGATCGGCACGCCGTCCTTGGTCTCGGTCGGCACATCGCGCAGCGAATGATAGCGCTCCTGGCGCTTCGCCCGGAACTTCACCTTGTCGGAATACAGCGCCTCGAGTTCCGGAGGTGGACGCAGATGAACGCTGCCGTCCTCGCCGTCGACGATGATCGAATCGCGGTTCTCTGACATCGAGACCGCGCCCTTGACCTGGCCCACGACGGGAATTCCCAGCGCTCGCGCGACGATGACGACGTGGCTGGTCGCAGCGCCCTCCTCCAGCACCAGCCCGCGAATGTCGTCCCGGCGATAGTCGAGCAACTCCGCCGCGCCCATCGAACGCGCGACGATGATGGCGTCGGCATTCTCCGCCCCGGCGTGGTCGTCGCGGCCGATCAGCTGGCGCAGCAACCGGTTGGCAAGATCGTCAAAATCATGCAACCGCTCGCGAATATACGGATCGGTCATGTGCATCATACGGGCGCGCATGTCCGACTGCACCTTCTCGACCGCGGCTTCCGCGGTCAGTCCGTTGCGAACCGCTTCCTGGAGCCTGCGCACCCAGCCCCGATCATGGGCGAACATGCGGTAGGCCTCGAGAACGGCGCGATGCTCGCCTTCGCCAGCCACGTCCCGGCGCGACAGCATGTTCTCGATCGACACCCTGAGGATGCAGAGCGCCTTGTCGAGGCGTTCGACCTCCGCTTCCGTGTCCTCATTGAACAGGTTGGTGACGACGACCCGCGGCTCGTGCAGAACCACCTTGCCCAGGCCGATGCCATCCGACAGGGCAGCACCATCGAAGCTGACCGGCCGCGACAGGTCGAGCGCGACACCGGGGCGTTGCAAGCCCTCCAGACTGCCGGCGGCGATCATCTCGGCAACGACCATCGCCACCGTCTCCAGCGCCTCGGATTCCTCGTCGCGATAGATTCGCGCGGATTTGTTCTGGACGACGAGCACGCCGAGGGTCCGGCCAGCGCGCAGGATCGGCACGCCCAGGAAGGAGTGGTAAACCTCCTCGCCGGTCTCTGGCAGATAGGTGAAGGCCGGGTGCTTTTGCGCCTCGGACAGGTTCAGCGGCCGCGCCGTCGCCGCGATCGTGCCGACGAGGCCCTCGCCAAGCTTGAGCTGGGCGAGGTGGACTGCCGCCGGATTGAGACCTTCGGTGGCATAGAGTTCCAACACCGCGTCGGCGCGCAGCACGTAGAGCGAGCAGACCTCGGCCACCATGTTCTGGGCGATGGAGCGGACGATCTGGTCGAGGCGCACCTGCGCGTCGAGAGGCTCGGCCATGAGCTCCCGGATGCGGCGCATGAGAACGCGCGGGCCTGACATGTCGCTTCTCAACAACGCGGTCTTCCGTTTCAGGGGCCGACAAAGCGTCGCAACCGATCCAGTCCGGCTACGCCACGGCCTGTCCCTACAAGATCACATACTCAGGTTCGCCGAGAACCCCATTGGGGAAATGAGCCGTGACCGCCAAGAAAAGTGCCTTGGCGTCCTCGATGGCACGATTCGGCGCGCCGCCCCAACACATTACCCCTTATCGAGGCCATAGACCGAATGCAGAGCGCGAACTGCAAGCTCGGTGTAATCGCCATCGATCAGGATCGATATCTTGATTTCGGATGTGGTGATGGCGCGAATGTTGACGCCGCGCTCGGCCAGCGCCTTGAAGGCAGTGGCGGCAACACCCGTATGGCTGCGCATGCCGACCCCGATGACCGAGACCTTGGTCAGCCCCTGTTCGCTCTGGATCGCGTCGTAGCGCATTTCCGCCTTGGCCTTGTCGAGCACGGCAGTGGCCTTGCCCAGATCGCCGGCCGGGACCGTGAAGGTCATGTCCGTCGAGGCGCCCGATTCGGAGATGTTCTGGACGATCATGTCCACATTCACGCCGGCCTCGGCGAGCGGCCCGAAGATCGCCGCCGCAACACCCGGCTGGTCGGCCACCCGCCGCAGCGAGATCTGTGCTTCGTCCCTGGCGTAGGCGATCCCTGTGACGACCTGCTGTTCCACGATTTCATCCTCGTCGCAAATGAGCGTTCCCGGCGGGTTGTCGAAATCGCCCATGCCGGGCGCGTCCGGGTCGTCGAAAGAAGACCGCACGAAGGTGCGCACCTTGTGCACCATAGCGAGTTCGACGGATCGCACCTGTAGCACCTTGGCGCCGAGCGAGGCCATTTCCAGCATTTCCTCGAAGGAGATGCGGGCCATGCGCCGCGCCTTGGGCTCGATCCGCGGATCGGTGGTGTAGACCCCGTCGACATCGGTATAGATATCGCAGCGATCGGCGCCCAGCGCCGCGGCCACGGCCACGGCGGATGTATCGGAGCCGCCGCGGCCGAGCGTGGCGATGCGGTTGTCGGGCGCAATTCCCTGAAAACCGGCGATCACCGCAACCTGTTTATCCTCGAACCGCCGGATGATGTCGGACGCGTCGATCTCCTGGATACGGGCCGCGCCGTGGGCGCCGTCGGTCTTGATGGCGATCTGCCAGCCTTGCCAGGAGCGCGCGTTGACCCCCATCCCCTGAAGCGTGATCGCCAGGATGCCGGCCGTCACCTGCTCGCCCGACGCAACGACGGCGTCGTATTCGCGCGCGTCGTGGATCGGCGAGGCCTCGCGGCACCAGCCGACGAGCTCATTGGTCCGGCCGGCCATGGCGGAGACGACGACGGCGACGTCGTGGCCCGCGTCGACCTCACGTTTGACATGCCGCGCGACGTTGCGGATGCGGTCGATGTCGGCGACGGAGGTTCCGCCAAATTTGAGGACGAGACGGGCCATGAAAACGGGTTCGTTGTCTTGGGGGACCGAGCCCCAGGGGTCCGATCGGTGACGGGTGCGGCGAACGCTTGTCACGGCGCGTTCTTGAAATGCCCAGTAAGGGTTAAGCGGGCGTTCCCTAGCCGATGCGGCCCGCAACTGCAATCGGGGGACGTCGGTTGGAACCTTGCCGGCGGCTCGCTAGCGCTCTGCCGCCAAAAGGATCGGGGGTCAGCTCTGGTTCGACCGCGCCTCATCCCCGGCTTCCTCGCGCGTGGCCCGAGACGACGCGCTTTGGTCCCGCATCGAAGGCGAGAGCCACATAGCGGGCGTTGCGGTAATGAACTCGCAGCCGCCAGCGCCGACGCAGGAAGCGGCAGGCCATCCTGGTGGCGCGCGCCGGCAAGGTGGCCGCGTCGTCGAACGGAACGATGTGATGGAGGAGGACGATCCGGCCGCCCGGTGCGATCGCCTGTTCGAGCGCCAGCAGACAATGCCGCAGTGCCTCCGGCGACAAGTAGTAGAGCACTTCCGAGACGACGATCAGATCGAATGGCCCTCTGGGCATTGCCTCCGGCAGCACGGCCTGCACGAATTTCACCCGATCTCGCCCTCGATTGCGGCGCCGGGCAATGTCCAGGGCGGTCGCCGAGCCGTCCGTCGCGGTCAGGCGCAGGCACCGGTCAGCCAATGCCGCCGTGGTTTCGCCATTGGCACAGCCGAGTTCCAGCCCTCTGCCGTAGCTATGCGAGCCGCAAGCCCGCAGCAGCACGCCGCGCTTGTAGTGCTCGAACGGTGCCGCAGCATAGCGCCAGGGGTCCGGATCGGCGGCGAACAGCGCCTCGAATCCCGCGACGTCGATCACCTTTCGCATGGCTGCCAGTAGATCTCTTCGGGTCCGGTCAGACGCGCGATGGTCGCAGGGTTCAGCCGGAAGCCGTCTGGGTCGTCGGCGATCAACTCGCTCGTCTGCGAGACATGCGCGGCCACGGCCACTCGCTTGGCCGCCTGATGCGAAGTGATGTCGAGGCGCCATTCGACCATCTCGCCCGCCCGGGGCCGAGCGTCCGCCGCGCCCAGTTCGTCGAGCCAGATCGCGTATTCGAGCTGCAAGGGCTGCTGGGCCGCCGTCGTCAGGGCCGCGGTCACCAGCCCCCAGCTGTCGCGATGGTCCCGGTGCGGGTCGCGCCGCCAAGGCAGAAGGACGAGGTCAGGACGAAAATCTTTGACGATCTGCACAACCTTGCTCTTGGCTTCGCGCCAAAGCGCAGTGTCCTCGGCCGGCATATCGGCGTCCCGCAAACGCAGAAAGCTGCGCGGATGGTCGCCGGCGCCGAGGCATTCCAAGGCATTCGACGCTTCGACTTCGCGCTGGGCCGCCAACCGCTCCCGGGACCATGTTGCGGAGCCGGGATGCGACGCGCCGCCGTCGGTGACGAAGATCGTGTGGGTCTGCCGCCCGAGCGCCGCAGAGCGGGCGATCGCTCCGCCGCAGCCGAGCGATTCGTCGTCGGGATGCGGCGCGACGACAAGGATTCGCGCGGCTGCGAACGCCTGGGGAACACCCGTGTTGGTCATGTCCGCGGCACCGCGCCGGGATGCCAGTCGCCCGTCGCCATCGCTTCGCCTAAGGATCGGAGCGCGCCATCCGGGTTCGGCTGACGCAGATAGGTCCGAAGATCGCGGACCAGTCGTTCCAATGGATGCGGCGCATTGAACCCCGCGGCTCCGACGGCTCGTTCCGCCGTTTCCAGAACCTGCAACGCGTTCGCCTCGACCGCGGATCGCGTCGCGTTGGCATAGGCCAGAAGCGCCTGCGCCGGGGCCTCATCGTCGGCCCGCCCGCTCTCGGCGGCGTCCCAGGCGCCGACGGCCCGGTCGATCCAGCCATAGCCCGACTCGACGGCGATCCCCATGCGCGCCAGGCGATGCAGCTGGTGGGGGTCACCGGCTCGCCCGGTGCTGGTCAGATGGGCCAGCGCGGCATCAAGCACTGCATGCATGCCGCCGACATGCACGGCGGCGAAGCGGATGGCGCCACCGCTGAACCACGGCTCCCGGACATAGTCGTCCGGCTGCCCGAGGACATGATCGGCGTCGGCGGACACCCCGGTCAGGTCGATGATGTGACTGCCCGAAGCGCGCATGCCGAGCGGGCGCCACCAAGAGCGGTCGATCGACGCGGCGTCGAGCGGAGCCAACATCATCTGACGTCCTCCCGCCGTCGGCATCGTCACGATCGCCTGCGACAAGCCGTCGACGCCGGAAGCGTAGTTCTTCTTGCCGGCATAGTGTCCCTCTTCGAGCCGCAGCGGGTCGGTGGGAGCGTCGGTGTTCCAGACGCCGAACAATTCCCCCCTCTCCGCCTTGGCGCGATACGCTGCGGCCTGTTCCGGCGTCCCGTAGCGATAGACCAGCAGCAACGCGTTGGCATGCCCCTCGAAAATCCGGCCGGTGCTGAGATCGCCGCGGCCAATCGCGGCCAGAAGCCGCAGCAGCTTCGCCGTTTCGCCAGAGCCGACCGGCGGTTGCGTGGAGTAGCCGCGCGATTCCAGCACCGCGAACGCCTCATGGGGAAACTCGCCGTCCCGGTCTCGCGCCGCGGCAAGGGCGGCGAGACGATCAGAAAGTTCCTCCAGTTGCGCCGCCTCGTACAGATCATGCCGCACGGGACGCGCCCCCGAAACGTCGGATCAGCCCGTCCAGTTCGTCGATTGCCGCCCTGACCGGAACGGTCGCGATCGCGTCGGGCGCCTCGGGTGCGAAGCGTTCCACCAGTTCCTGCGGCGATAGCAGCTGCCCGAACGAATCGTGGAGGTCGGCCGGCAGAATGGAAAGACGCATGGCGGCCGTGGCGAGCGACGCCGCATCGCAATCACCGAGCGTCCGCAACAGTCGGCGGCGCCGCGCGCGTTCCAGTATCGCCGTTGGAGCCTCCACCAGATGCGGATCGCCGGCTTGTGTCGCCTTGACCCATTGCTTCAGACAGTCCGCCATTCCGCCAGCGGCGCGACCGGACAAACGCGCCGAGACCTCGACGATGACTTCCGGCGCGTGCCGCACCTTGAAGCCGCTTGAACGGACATTCGTCACGAAGGCAAGGTCCTCCCGGCGAGGCAATGCCGGCAGCCCACCGACCCGATCATACACGTCGGCCTTCACCGCAAGGCTTGCGCCGGTATGGTCGTGATGGCGCGGCCACGGATCATGCGGCAGCGGGTCGACGATCGCGGTCAGTTGGTCGCTTAGGCTCAGGACCTATTAATTTCTCTTGATCTGTGATTCACGGTCTCCATTGAAGGAGGCTTTGATGGGTGATTTGTTTTTGTTGAGCAAGCGCCAGATGGCGCGGATA
>NZ_JAYXIH010000053.1:0-21194 GCF_036016755.1 Aurantimonas sp. A3-2-R12
TCCGGACCACGCCTACTTCAATCAACCGCTTCTCGCAGCGGCATAAAACCCGGCAGACGATCCACTTATCAAGCCGTCGAGCCTGTTCAGACAAACCGAGCCACCTCTCATCGCCCGCGAGAAGCTCGTCGCTGTATCGAAAGGGACCGATCCGGCTGATGTGAATAAAGCGTCGCGTGTCGCTCGAAGCGTTGCAGAGATTTGCGACTGGTTCACCGAGAACGCCGAATCGGGTCGTATTCTGGGGAGACGTCGCCGCCCGATCAAGCCGAGCACGCTTGCCATGGATCGCAGTCGCATCGAACAGCACATCAAGCCGCTGATCGGCAAGAAGCAGGTGCGATCGCTCAGCCTCGGTGACATCGAAGGGATGCAGGCCGATATCGCCGCAGGCAAGTCTGCAAGGAAGCGCCTAGGCGGCAAAGGTGGTGCCACGACCGGCGGCGCCGGCGTCGCGTCGCGGACCGTGTCGACGCTGCATAGCATCTTTGAACATGCCGCCCGGCTCGGTGAAATCGAAACAAATCCGGCTCGCGGCGTGCGCCGGCTTGCCAGCACACCGCGCCAGAGGCATCTCAGCCGAAGCGAAATCGGGCGGTTGGGCGAGACGCTGAGCGTTGCCGCCGACAAAGGCGAGCATCCGACCGGGCTCGCTGCCATCCGCTTCCTAATCTTGACGGGATTTCGGCGCATGGAAGGGCTTGGCCTCGAGCGGGATTGGCTCGACGAGGAAAACGGCGCGGTCCGTTTTCTCGACACCAAGAGCGGCGCTCAGATCCGCGTGATTGGTGAGGCGGCGATCGATGTCTTGCTCGATCAACCCGCAACAAATTCAAAATTCTTCTTTCCAGCCGATTGGGGTGACGGGCATTTCATCGGTGTTGTGCGCGTTCTCGATCGCGTTTGCCAACAAGCTGGGCTTGAGGACGTCACGCCTCACACGTTGCGCCATACCTTTGCGAGCCTTGCCGGTGAGCTTGGCTTTTCTGAACTGACGATCGCGGCGCTGCTCGGGCACTCCGCGCGCGGCGTTACACAGCGCTACGTTCATATCGACGAGGCGCTTCGAATGACTGCCGACCGCGTGGCCGATGAAATCGACGATTTGATGGAAGGCCGGGCGACTCCGCCGCGTCAACGCGCCCGCCGAGGCCAAGCCCCGCCCGATCATCGATCCACCGAGTGACGCGTATTGCCAAATGGCATTAACAATCTTATGTTGGGCAGATTGGCAGGAGATAATAATGTCGACGGCAAATCTGATTGAGACGCGGGCAAGGGACTTTGTCCCCTCGCCATTGACCGACGAGGAAGGCGGGGCGCTGTTTCGTGCGGCGATCAATCTTTTCCGCCTTTGGGAAATCACCGATGAAAACGCCGCGACCTTGCTCGATCTGCCGGTGCGCACCTATCGTCGGTGGAAGGCCGACGGGCCAGGTCGCCTCGACCGTGACACCAAGACACGCCTTTCGAACATCATCGGTATCCATAAGGCGCTTCGCATCATCTTCTTAGAACCGCAGCGCGGCTATGCCTGGATCAAGGCGCCCAACGACCGATTCAACGACGCGTCCGCGCTCGACGTCATGCTCGGCGGCGATCTGACCGATCTGATGCGCGTGCGGCGATATCTGGACGCCGAGCGCGGCGGCTGGTGATGGATCCTTCTGACATTCCAGTCTCCCATATAGACTGGCCCGACGCGCGGCGGATCATCCGCAGCCTCTATCCACCGATCGACCTGTTTGAGGATATCGCAGATCCCGCCGATTGGCCGCTTTTGATCTCGGCCGAACAAAAGACCAATCCACGCCTGATGGAAACGATCGGCAATCTCGATCTCGTCGCGCCCGAGCACCGCGTCAGCGGCCCCGGCGCCAGCTATCTGATGGCGCCGTTTACGCACGTAACGACTGATAGGCCCAGCCGCTTTTCTGACGGTACGTTTGGCGTGCTTTACGCTGGCGACCGGTTCGAGGTCGCATTGTTTGAGACCATCCATCACCATGCGCGCTTCATGGCCCGAACTCGTGAAGCTGCTGGTTGGACGTCGCAGTTCCGGGAAATTTTGTTGGCCGTGACGGCGGATCTCCATGATTTTCGATCAGGCGAACCGACATATCATGTCGCCCTCGACCCAGATGACTATAGTCAAAGCCAGCGGATCGCAGGCAGGCTACGTCAGGCCCGCTCGAATGGTATCGTCTATCCAAGCGTACGGTGCGACGGCGGAAAATGCGTGGGTTTGTTCCGGCCTAACGCAGCAGCAAGCGCTCATCAGGGCCGTCATCTCGACTACCACTGGGACGGCAATCGCGTGGACTTTTATCGCGATGCAGGGAGTGGCGACGTGTACAGCCTCGATGTTTCGTGAGCGCGCTGTCGCCGACAGGCTGGGCGCGCCTTCCAGGCAAAGTAGCCGCTCGGGTTGACGCTGAGGACCTTGCAAAGACGCTGGACGAGGAACTCCTTCTTCGCCTCATCGATGAGATGGAACATCATCGACTTCCCTCCTTGGCGAAAAAAGTCGCGGCCCTCTTCAGAATTTCGCGTTCCTGGCGAAGGACCCCGTTCTCGCGCCGCAGCCGCTTCAGCTCGGCCGCCAGGTCCTCTCCTGCCGCTCGGGAGGCGGTGCTTCCAGATCACGCTCCCGGCCGTTCGCCCAGCCAGCGGCGCTGCGTCGACAGCCCGACGCAGAGATCCTCGGCGATCTCGCGCTGCGTACGCCCGCTCGTCTCGACCAGACGCACAGCCTCCACCTCGAATTCCTTCCCGAACCGGCGAGTGACTTGCCCATGAAATGCTCCTCTTTCCTTCAGAAGAGCTCTCCACTTTATCGAGGCGAGTCCAGGTTGCTCGGCGACAAAGCCGCGATGATCGCCTTCTGGATGGGCTCGTCCTGCGCCGCGACAGCGGCGGTTAGCGACAACAGGCGTTGTCCTGTCTCGTAGAGCTGATCGGCCAAGGTCAACACCACCGGCAGGGTCTCCGCGTCGATCTCGAGGTCGTAATGCAGCGCGCAGATGAAGCGGATCCGGGCGCATTCCATGTCCGAAAAGGCGAGCGTCCCGGCATCCGACTTCGCCGCGACGAGCTCATCGCGAAGCCAGGTCTCGAGATCCTTTCGCTGCAGCGCCGAGATGGCCGCGACAAGCGCGTCGATACCCATCATGTCAGCATCTCCTTGCGCGGGTCTAGCCGGTTCTTTGGTTCCCATGTCTCCAGAAACGCGACCAGTTCGGGCTCCTCGGCCGCGGGAAGGACGATTTTGAGGGTGATCAGCTGATGCCCGCGTTGACCGGTCTTGTGGTTGCGGATTCCTCTCTCGCGAAGCCGCAACGTTGTGCCGGTATTGGACCACCTCGGAACGGTCACCTTGACTGGGCCGGTGATGGTCGGCACCTCGATCCGGGCGCCCAGGGCCGCCTCCGTCAAGGAGACCGGCACGTCGACGTGAATGTTACCGTCCTTGGAGCGAAAGAACGAATGCGGCTGGACATGCAGTTCGACATAGGCGTCGCCCGGGGCTCCACCGCCGAACCCGGGCATCCCTTGCCCTTTCAGCCGCAGCATCTGCCGGTCGGCTGCACCTTCGGGGATCTTGACCTGCAAGGTCTTGCCTTCGGGTAATGTGATCGTCCGCGTCGCGCCATTGGCCGCATCCAGAAAAGCCACCGGGAGCGCATAACTCACATCCTGTCCACGCGCCCTGAACGTGCCCTGGGCTCGTCGTCCTCCGCCCGAAAACGCGCGGGACAGAAACTCCTCCAGAACTTCATTGCTCGAAAATCCGTCCTGTGCGGCGTGCGAAGCGTAGGCGGGGCCGTCTGCGAAATCGCGATAGAACCGCTCATGCGGGCGCTCGGCTCCGCTGGCGTCGATTTCGCCCGCATCGAAGCGCCGGCGTTTTTCCGGGTCCTTGAGCAGGTCGTTCGCCGCCGACAGTTCCTTGAACTTGCTCTCAGCCTCCTTGTCGCCCGGATGCAGATCCGGATGGTGCTTGCGCGCCAGTTTCTTGAATGCGGCCTTGATCTCCTTGCTGGTCGCGGAGCGGTCGACGCCGAGGGTCTCGTAAGGGTCCTTCATGCAACTGATTCCATGCCAACCATGCCTCGAATGCCCGTGTTTTTTATCGGTACTGGGCAACACTCCGACGCCTCTGTTGCCGCGCCGATGGATGGCAGGTTCAAGCCGCCGCAGTCGGCAACTTGTCACGCACCCATTGCACGATCTGATTGGTCGACATCGCACCCGAGGTTCGGGCCGCCTCCCGCCCGTCGAGGAACAGGATCATCGTTGGAATGCCGCGAATACTGAGGCGAGAGGCGGCCCCCTGTTCGGCTTCCGAATTGAGCTTGATCATGCGGACCCGCGGCTCCAGATCGCGCGCCGCGGCCTCATAAGCGGGCGCCATCGCCAGACATGGTCCGCACCAGGGGGCCCAGACATCGACGAGAACCGGAACCGTACCGCGCGCGATCTGGCGGTCGAAATTCTCCGCGCCGACATCCTCGGGATGGCCGGCGAACAGCTTCGCCCCGCATTTCCCGCATTTGGCGCCGCTGGCCGATCGCGACGGCGGCAAGCGGTTGACGCCGCCGCACTTGCTGCAGACCACACGTGTCTCGGTCATTCCGTTCTCCTTCCGCCCGGTTGAGTCTGCCAACCCCGATGGCCGAGCCGCGCAGCTGAATCCAGGACAGGGTATCCATTGAACTCANGACCACACGTGTCTCGGTCATTCCGTTCTCCTTCCGCCCGGTTGAGTCTGCCAACCCCGATGGCCGAGCCGCGCAGCTGAATCCAGGACAGGGTATCCATTGAACTCAATCCTCCACGATCGTCTGAACACCGCCCTGCTGACCGTTGCATTCCTTGGCCTTGTCGGGGGGCTCGGCCTGACATTTGCCGATCTGTCGCAACTGGCGGATACGATCTGGGCGGCGGGTATCCTGCCGGTCCTCGCCGCCTTGGTCGTGGAGATCGTCCGGAGTCTGCGGCAAGGCGAGGTCGGGCTGGACATCGTCGCCGCACTGTCGATGTCGGCGGCACTGCTGTTTGGCGAAACGCTCGCGGCGGCGGTCGTGGCGCTGATGTATTCGGGGGGAACCTTCCTTGAAAGCTTCGCCGAGGGTCGCGCCCGACGAGAGATGAGCGATCTTCTCTCTCGTGTGCCTCGCACCGCGACGCGCCACCGCAACGGCGCGCTCGACGACGTGCCCTTGGATGACGTCGAGCCTGGCGATCTTCTGCTGATCCGGCAGGGGGACGTGGCGCCCGTCGACGGCACAGTCGAAAACAGCCGCGCGATGGTCGACCAGTCGGCGCTGACCGGCGAGTCGATGCCCGTGCGTCTGGAGCATGGGCAAGACGTGATGAGCGGTTCGACCAACGCGGGCGAACCTTTCGACCTGCGCGCCAATCGCCGGGCGGCCGACAGCACTGAACCGCCCCGGGTTTCCCGGAGACCTCATTTCCTGAATGGGGTCATGATGACGAAACAGACATCGAAGAGATATTCGCCGGAGGTCCGCGAGCGGGCAGTCCGAATGGTTTTGGAGCATCAAGGCGAACACGCCTCGCAGTGGGAGGCGATATCGTCGATTGCGGCGAAGATCGGCTGTGCCGGCGAGACGCTGCGCAACTGGGTTCGCCGGGCCGAACGCGACCAGGGCGTTCGCGCCGGTCAGACGAGCGATGAGCGCGACCGGATCAAGGCTCTCGAACGAGAGAACCGCGAGTTGCGGCAGGCCAACGAGATCCTGCGTAAGGCATCGGCGTATTTTGCTCAGGCGGAGCTCGACCGCCCGTTCAGACGATGACGACGTTCATCGACAACCATCGTGACGTCTATGGGGTCGAGCCGATCTGCCGTTCGCCATTGTCGCTCGGACCAATGGCGCGACATGGCTCACTCTGCCGATCGCCCCATCGACGTATCACGAGCACGCGGCTCGCAACCGCGATCCTGATCGTCGCCCGGCCCGCGAACGTCGCGACGACGAACTCTGCCAGGATATTCGCCGTGTCTTCGAAGCGAACTTCGGCGTCTACGGCGTTCGCAAGGTTTGGCGCCAGATGAAGCGTGAAGGCATTGATGTCGCCCGCCGCACCGTTGCCCGACTGATGCGAAGCCTTGGCCTGAAGGGCGTCGTTCGCGGCAAGCCGGTGAAGACGACGATCAGCGACAAGGCTACGCCCTGTCCGCTGGACCTGGTGAACCGGCAGTTTCAGGCTGCGTCGCCGAATGCCCTGTGGGTCAGCGATTTTACCTACGTCGCCACCTGGCGTGGCTTCGTTTACGCGGCCTTTGTTATCGACACCTTCGCCCGCCGGATTGTCGGCTGGCGCGTCTCACGAACGGCCCACGCCGACTTCGTCCTCGACGCCCTGGAGCAGGCGCTCCATGACCGGCGGCCCTTCGCCGGCGGTGGCCTCGTGTGCCATTCCGACCGCGGATCCCAATATGTCAGTATTCGCTACACCGAGCGTCTGGCCGAGGCCGGCATCGAACCTTCTGTCGGAAGCGTCGGAGATTCATATGACAACGCCCTGGCCGAAACGATCAACGGCCTGTTCAAGGCCGAAGTAATCCATCGACGCGGCCCGTGGCGAAGCTTCGAAGCGGTCGAGTTCGCCACCCTCGAATGGGTCGACTGGTTCAACAATCGCCGCCTGCTCGAGCCGATCGGAAATATTCCTCCCGCCGAGGCGGAAGCCGCATACTACGCCCAGCTTGAGGCCATGCCGATCGCCGCGTAGAACTCAAACCAAACGGTCTCCGGGAAACCCGGGGCGGTTCAATGCCGCAGGCTGTCCAAAGACTTCGAGAACCTGTCGCGCAGCGCGCTCGCCTTCCTCAAACTGGCGTCTATCCGCTTCATGATGCGAAGGCTCTGTTTGAAATGAATAACTTTCCGGACCGACTCTAACACTACTTTGGGCGATGTCACGTTGTTTCCTTGGCAAGGATCTTTGTGTAGTTGGGGGGGGCATGAGCAGGACCGCGCCGACGTACAAGAAACACCGCTATAGCGGATGACCGCTCGGAGCCCACTATGACTGATGCTGCATCGCACACATTCGGTCGCAGTGCGGCGGGCGCAGTTATTCGAGGCCAGAACGATCCGCCTCGTCTCGAATTGACATTCTGCTGCGACTGGCCACATATCTGCGGACATGGCCAGGGGTGCTCCGTTCGGGGCTGAGATGCGCGAGACCGCGCGAACCCTTCACAGCTGATCCGGGTAATGCCGGCGGAGCGAGGAAACATGTTCATAGGCGCGCAGGTGTCGCTCTATCCGATGACGTCGGAGTTCGTGGACGTAATCACATCGGGGCTCGCCGCTCTAACCCCCTACTACAGTGAGTTGCGGATCGAGACGGACGACATGTCGACCCTGATGGTCGGCGCGCCCGATCCGCTGATCGACGCGATCCGGGATCTGTTTGCTGCCGCCGCGCGGCAGCCCGATCATGTCACGATGCATGTCACCCTGTCGCGGGGATGTTACGGTGAACCCGACGATCCCAGTTGCCGCTGCGAGACGCTGGCGCGCGCACAGGATGAAACCTTCGAGGAGCGAAAGGCTCTGGCGCGGGACGCGGTCGCCGGCGCGCCGGATCTCGGCGTCGGGATCGACGTCCAGTTCTCGCTCTACGTGCTGGGCCAGGACCGCCACATGGACGAGATCTACGGTTGCATCGAGTTTCTGAAAGGCTCGGGCACTTTCCTGAAGTCCAAGAACTTCTGCACGCGGCTGCGCGGCGATGCAGGCGCGGTGTTCGAGACGGTGCGGCAGGCGTTCCTGCGCTTCGGTCCTGCCGAGGGACATGTCACGATCGACCTGACAGCCTCCGTCAACAGCCCCAGCTTCGCCTGACCCCGCCCGTCGCACAGCCGGTTCGCGTCCGGAGACGTCATGCAATCCCTGCGACACATCCTGCCGACAGTGCTGATCGCTTCGGCGCTTCTACTGGCCTGGCAGGTCTATTGCGCGCTTGCCGGGGTCTCACCGCTGGTGCTGCCCGCGCCGACGGACGTGCTGCGATCCCTCATCGTCGAGCGCGCGCGGATCGGGCCCCATGCGCTCAGCACGATCTGGGTCGCCACGCTGGGCTTCTCCACTTCGGTCCTTTTCGCCTTTGCCGCCTCTGTCGCCCTGCATTTCAGCCCTTGGCTCCAGCGCGGCCTGATGCCGCTGCTCGTCGCCAGCCAGACCATTCCGCTCGTCGCACTGGCGCCGCTGATGATCCTGTGGTTCGGCTTCGGGCTGTTGCCCAAGGTGCTTCTGGTCATCCTGGTCACCTTCTTCCCGATCCTCGTGAGCCTGCTGTCGGGCTACGGCCAGGTGCCGCAGGCCTATCTGGATCTCCTGACCTCGATGCGGGCCGGCAAACTCCGCATCTTTCGGCGTGCGACGCTGCCGGTGGCGCGGGCGTCGTTCTTCGCGGGGCTGAGGATTTCGGCCACCTATGCCATTGTCGCGACGATCTTCGCCGAGTATGCCGGCGCGCGGCAAGGGCTCGGGATCTACATCCTCACCGCCAAGAACAGTTTCCGCGCCGATCTCGTGCTTGCCGCCGTCGTCGTCTCGGCCGGCCTGACCCTGCTGCTCCTGGGTGCGCTGCGTCTGATCGAACGACTCACCGCACACGGCCACCGACGAGGGCGCGATGCTGCGGGTTGAGGGGCTGACGGTCCGGGTGGAGGCGCGGACGCTGGTCACGAATTTTTCGTGCGAGCTTCGGGAGGGGCGGATTACCTGCCTGATTGGGCCCTCGGGCTGCGGCAAGACATCCGTGCTCAAATGGCTCGCCGGCATCCTGCCGCCCGGCATCGAGGCAAAGGGCAGGGTCACGCTCGACGGCGCACCGATCCTGCGCCCGCATCCGAGCATCAGCTATCAGCCGCAGAGCGACGCTCTGTTTCCTTGGCTGACCGTCACCGACAACGCGGCGCTCGGGCTCGAGATGGCGGGACTGCCGCGCAGGGCCGCGCGCGAGAAGGTCGCGGACCTGTTCGTCCCGTTCGGGCTGTCGGGATGCGAAGATCTCTATCCCGACCAGGTCTCGGGCGGCATGCGCCAGCGCGCGGCGTTCCTGCGCACGATCGTGCAGGACAGCCGTTTCGTCCTTCTGGACGAGCCGTTCTCGGCTCTGGACGCCGTGACGCGGCTCAGGATGCAGGACTGGCTTTGCGCTCGTCTGGCCGAGACATTGCGCGGTGTCCTGATGGTTACCCACGATCTACACGAGGCTACACAGATGGCCGACCACATCCTCGTCATGTCGGCGCGGCTGGGCCCCCTTGTCGCCGACATCCCCATCACCACCCCCCGCGAGAGGCGGAGCGAAGTGGCGTTGGCCGAAATCCGCACGACCCTCAGAACCCTGCTACTCAAGGAGTGATACGATGATCCGCAATCTGCTGCTCGCAGCCTGCCTGACCCTGCCAATCGCCGCCGAGGCCCGGGAAAAGGTGACCATCGCCCTCGACTGGACGCTGAACACCAACCACGTCGGCCTGATCGTCGCACGCGACCGCGGGTTTTACGACGAGGCCGGGCTGGAGGTGGAGATCCTGCCCTATTCGGACACCAGCTCGACCGCGCTGCTGGCCGCCGATGTCGCGGATTTCGCCTATATGACCTCGCTCGGTTTCATGAGCGCGCGCCCCGCCGGAGCCGACATCATCGCCCTCTGGGCCACGATGCAGCACGAGGCCGGGCGGCTGGTCTACAACAGCGCCAACGAAGCGATCACCCGCCCGGCGGATCTCTCGGGCAAGACCTATGCCGGCTTCGGCAGCGCCTGGGAGGACGCCCTGATCGGGACGATGATCCGCAACGACGGAGGCGAGCCGGTCTATGACACGGTGACGCTGGGCACCGGCGCATACGAGGCGCTGGCGACGGGGCGCGTCGACTTCACGCTCGAGGTCGCGACCTGGGAAGGCGTGAACAGCGAGCTTCTGGGGCGCGAGCAGTCTTCCTTCACCTACGCCGACTACGGCGTCCCCGATCAGCAGAATGGCTACATCGGCACCCGTGCCGAGATCCTGCAGGACGATCCGGAGACGGTGACGGTCTTCATGAAAGCGACGCAGGCCGGATACGAATGGGCGGTCGATCATCCCGAGGAAGCGGCGGAGCTGCTGATCGCCGCCGGCGACTTCCCGAACCCGGAGCTGGTGCGAGGCTCGATGGAGAAGATCGTCGCGGGCGGCTACATGCGGGACAGCAACGTCCCCGTGGGCAAGATCGACGCCGATCGTTTCGCCGAGATGGCGCAATTCCTCTTCGACAGCGGCGTTCTCAAGGACCCGAGCGGCGCACCGCTGGAGTGGCCGGGAGATGTCGCGGACTGGTTCGACCAGAGCTGGATGGACGAGTGATCCTGAATGCGGTCCTGTTTGGGCATGGCAGCCACGAGGCGGCCTGGCGCAGCCCCGGCATGCGCGCCACCGCACCGCTCGAACTGTCGCATTGGCTGAGTTGCGCGCGGGAGGCAGAGGCCGCCGGGTTCGACGGCCTCTTTCTGGGTGACAGCCTCTGCCTGCAGGACCGTCCAGAGCATCATCCGTCCGAGACGCTCGATCCGCTCATGGTACTGGCGGCGCTGGCCGGAGCGACCGATCGGCTGACGCTGATCGGTACCGCCTCGACCAGCTTCAACCATCCCCTTCACCTCGCCCGGCGTTTCCACAAGCCGCACCACGCGGCCGGTGCGCTCGGCCGCGATCAGAGTGGTGCCGGAGCCGCCAAATCCGTCCAGTACGATCTCGCCACGGCGGGTGCCTGAGCATAGTCCAGTACTGATACCTTGATATCAACCATGCCGTCCTCGGAAATCTTGAAATACTCCGCGTGGACCCGCTGACCCGCTGACCCAAAGACCTCGTCCCCGCCCGTGAACCGCGTCACCACACCTGAGGCGGAGCGAGGGGAACGTCGGTCAGGTTCAGATTGTCAGAAGCCCGCAAGGTCACGTAGGCTGCTGCGCTGAGCGCCTTGCAGTCGGCAAGGGCGCGATCGAACCATCTTTCGCTGAACTCTGTCAGCAGGTGTGACGCCAGCGTGCTCTTGCCAGCATCGCAAAGGATCGCAGCGCTCTCCTGAACGGCGGCGAGCTCCTCGCAGATCAGCGCCTCGATATTGCGCCAGTGGCTGCCCACGTCGCCGAGCAGCTTTTCCTGTTCCTGAAAGGCCAGGTGCATCAGCCGCTTGAATTCGTAGGCCGCAGAGTCGGCGGTCTCGATCCCTTGAGGGACGCGCGATACGACTTCTGGGTTCTGGGTCTCTTTCCGGCGATCAAGGAACCGCGCGCTCTCGCCCGAGGTCAGATAGCGGTGCTGACGATAGGCTGGCGGCACCGAGGTCTGACAGAGCCAGACAGGCATCAGTGGGGCAGTAACCGGGCCGACCGGGGCATGCCACATCATCCTCAGTTCGGGATGGGCGGGATGTTCCAGAGGCACGACCTGCCCGTAGCCCGCTGTGTCGCCGGTCAGGCGTTCGGTCGAAATCGACCAGAACACGTCGGCGAGCCCGATCTTTTCGCGGCGCGACGCACGGCTGTGCATTTCTTCCTCGATCCATACGGCACCCACCCAGGGGCCTTTCCCATCTCCGTAGATGCGGTTGACGTCAAACGGACCCTCGGACGGATCGTACCAGCCCCGCTGACGCGCGGTGCTGATGAAATGCGGCGGAAACCGAAAGTCCGCGTCGGGCGCCTCGGGAATGACCCCGATGTATCCCGGCCGGGACGCTCGGATGCTGTCGTCGCCAAGGCGTTCCGCGACCCAGAGGCCCAGTCCGCCGGCAAACTCGATCACCACCCATGCCTCATCGGGGTCGGCGATGATGTGTGAATTGCCCCCGTAGGTAGAGTAGCCATGACTGGCGATCAGCGATCCGATCAGAGCGACTCCCTCCCGCGCCGAGCGCGCGCGCTCCACCACGATGCGCGCGAGATCGGAGTAGTTCGGCCCGGTCTGATCCTTAGGCGTGATCTCGACGAGCGCCTTGCTGGAGTTCGACCAGATATCACGCACCGCGACCCCATGCTCGTTCAGCCCCCCGTTGGTCAGCGGCGCCGGAACGCCGAGATAGTGGCTGTAGTTGACGCGCATGTTGCGAAAGGTCCGGGGCGCCTGGGGAATTCCCGACAGATGGCCCGGCATGTCCGCCTGCGGCGTCACTCCGACCGTGATTGTCGCGCCCTCTGTGTGGTCCTGCCGCGGGTAGATGTCGAGCCAATGGCTGGACGGCTCGTCCCCGTAGCCCGCGAGATAGGGGATGCCGGTCGCCGTATGCGACCGACCGATATAGATGCCGTAACTCAATTCATTTTCCCTTTCGCAGGCGTTCCGCTGGCTGGTTCAGCGGAAAATGGCAGGCATGGATCCGCCCGTTGTTCTCACAAAGATGCGGTGGTCTCACGGCCCGGCAGAGATCCTTCGCATAGGGACAGCGACCTACGAAATCGCAGCCCTTCGGGCGGTTCAGCAGGCTCGGAACCTCGCCCGAGATCGACACATGCGTGGGTCGCTCGTCGGGATCCGGCTGCGGTATGCCATTCACGAGCGTTTCGGAATAAGGGTGCATTGGCGCGTTGAAAATATCGTCGGCGGGGCCTTCCTCGACGATGCGGCCCAGATCCATGATGGCCAGACGGTCGCTGATATGGCGCACTACCGGAAGGTTATGGGTGATGATCAGGTAGCCGAGCCCGTGCTCGGCCTGAAGATCGGCCATCAGGTTGAGGATTTCGCCCTGGACTGACATATCGAGACCAGCGGTGGGTTCATCCGCGATGTTCAGCTTGGGGTTGAGAGCGAGGGCGCGGGCGACGCCGTCGTGCCTGCCCGCCGGACAATTCGTGGTGTGTAGGGCGGTGAGACCACGAAGCGGCGCCGTTTTGGCCGGCCGCGCCGGTTTAAAACCCGGCCAGTGGTATCGTCACGTTGAATTACGCCCAGAAGCGTTCGGAACTTGCAAATCGGATTGGTCTCGGTCCAAAAGCGGGCGCCAAGGTCGGACGGAAGAAGGCTGCCGAGCTTCAATTGCTCGGTGCGCACCTCCGCCGCGCAGCTAGCGATGCTGCCGATCGTTCGTCCAGGGCAATGGCGTGCCTGGTATTGAACGCGTTGACCCCTTGGCCAGTGCACGATGTCTTCAATATGCTTCAGTCAGAGCAACAAGAGACTGCAAATGGCCAAGAACCGAGACCGCCGTGGATCACATCGTTCCGAATGGAGCGACGAGGGCGACCACAACTTTCAGGAACCCAGCTTCTTTCAGAAACAGCCATCGAGGAGCCTCTCCAACGGAGTGGATGCGGAGGTGCTGTGGTTCAATTCCGACAAGGGATTTGGGTTTATCCAGACTCCCGATGGCGGCAAGGCTTTTCTCCACATCCGGCAGTTGGAGGCTGCGGGCTACAAGACCGTTGCGGATGGCACGGCCATAAAGGTGGTCATCCAGCCGGGCGACAAGGGCCCCCATGTTGCGGAGGTTCTGGATGTTGCTCCGGCATCCGCGAGCAGGCGGGCACCACATAGCCAGCCGGAGAGCTCTTCCAGCGACCGACCTGTAGTCGGTGAGGTGAAGGGGGTCGTCAAGTTATACCATCCCGACAAAGGCTTTGGCTTCATCGGCCAGATGGATGGGGGCAAGGACATCTTCGTACATGTCTCGACGCTTGGTCGATCTGGCATTGCCATCCTGGAAGAAGGACAAGTTGTTTGGGTCCAATACGCAGAAGGTGCCAAAGGACTTGAGGCACGTTCAGTGCGTATTGCCTGATATTTCGAAGTTATGAAAATCAACGGATTGAGTCCGCCACTTCTAGTGGATTGATCGGATCGAAAGAGTCCGATTGGGGATTCCGTATCGGGCTGTGACGTGCGAGTCTGCCGGATGCGCAGCGGCATCTCCTTCACGCCTTCGTACCGCGACCGTCAGCGATTGCAAGCGATCGTAGCGGACCCCAAGAGTCCGCAGAAGCATGTGTGGCGGGCGCGTATCGTGCTTCTCAGCGGGGACGGTCTGGGAACCTCGGCGATCATGGCCGCTACGGCCAAGTCCAAGACCTGCGTGTGGCGCTGGCAGGAGCGGTTCTTGCACGAAGGCGTCGTCGGCCTGCTGCGCGACCGGTCGCGTCCGCCCGGCAGGACGCCGGTCCCGCCGGAGCGCGTCGCCGAGATCGTCCGCCGGACGCAGGAGCCCCCGCCGTTCGAGGCGACCCACTGGACGTTGCGCGCGATGGCGAAGGTCGCCGGCGTTGCGGCGTCGACGGTGCAGGCGATCTGGAAGGCGCACGGTCTCAGCCCGCACCGCTGGCGGACCTTCAAGCTCTCCAACGACCCGGCATTCGCCGAGAAGCTTACTGATATCATTGGCTTGTATGTCGATCCGCCGGCCCATGCCGTGGTGCTGTCGGTCGACGAGAAATCGCTGATCCAGGCGCTCGACCGCACCCAGCCCGGCCAGCCGATGAAAAAGGGCCGGCTCGGCACGATGACCCATGATTACAAACGCCACGGCACGACGACGCTCTTTGCTGCGCTCAATGTCCTCGACGGCACGGTCATCGGACAGAACATGCAGCGCCACCGCCATCAGGAGTTCATCCGCTTCCTCAATCGCATCGAGCGCGCGGTGCCGGCAGGCAAGGCCATCCACGTGATCCTCGACAACTACGCCGCGCACAAGAAGGACAAGGTCCGCGCCTGGCTCGTCCGCCATCCGCGCTGGACCTTCCACTTCACGCCCACTTCATGCTCGTGGCTCAACGCCGTCGAGGGCTTCTTCGCCAAACTCACCCGCCGCAGGCTCAAGCACGGCGTCTTCCATTCCGTCGTCGATCTCCAGGCCGCCATCAACCGCTTCGTCCGCGAATACAATGCCGAAGACCCGAAACCATTCACCTGGAAAGCCGATCCCGATGCCATCATCGCCGCCAGAAACCGCGGGTTCCAAACGTTGGAATCAATCCACTAGCACTACTTTGGCACTTTTGGTTTATCGGTTTCCGCGATGAGCATTTCACAATGAGGGCATCGCAGGGGCGGAGGTCGTGCGAAGAGATCGAGGATAGCTTGCCTGATGGCCGGCATGCTGGGTTGTGGCGGTGGACCTGTGACTCTTTTTTTTCCGTCCCGCTGCTTTGAGGCGGCGGGATTGGAGGAAGGCGTAGGCGATCATCGTCATCAGGGCATGCCGGTGTAATCCCATCCAGGATCGGCCTTCGAAGTGGTCGAGCCCAAGCTCTTCCTTGAGTTGCTGGTGCGCCTGTTCACAGATCCATCTGGCCTTGATGGCAGCGGCGAGCATCCTGATGGTGGCATCGCCCGGCAGGTTCGACACGTAGTATTTCTGCTCTCCGGTCGACCGCCGCTCGCCGACGAGCCAGACTTCGTCGCCAGGCATGGCCTGGACGCGGCCGTCGTGCATCCTGTGCCTATGGCCATCGGCAAGCCGGACACGGCGGGCGGCGATGCGGCAGGACAGTCGGCCCTTGGTGCCCTGTCGCCAGCTGACCTTTCGCCATTTCTCTCCGGCCAACATCGTCTCGGCGGAAACCGGAGGCTGGTCAGGAATGTGGTATTTGCGGCGATTTCCGGTTTTGGCGACAGGAAAGATCAGGGCAATTTCGGCTGGGTAGACATTCTGGCGGCGCGACAAACCCACCGCCCATTTGAGGCCGCGCCCGCTCAAAGCCTGGCGGAAAGGCCCGCTTGATCCATATCCTGAATCGGCGAGCACGCAGCCGAAACGCACGCCGGAGGCGATGACACGGTCGATCTCCTCGATCGCGATCTCCGGTTTTGTCACCGCAGCCTGTCGATCCTTCGGTACGCGAGCCCGCACCATGCGCTCGGGATCGTTTATCCAGGTCTCCGGCAGAAACAGCCGCAGCCCTACCATCACCGGCACCTCGCGCGATGCCAGCGTCACCGAGACCAGAGACTGACAGTTGGCCGTCTTCCCAAGCGCGGAGGCGTATTGTGGCGCAACGCCAACCGAGTGACGCCCCTTCTTCGGCAAAGCGGTGTCGTCGATGATCAACCAAGCACTGTCGCCGCCGACCAATTTGTCGGCTTCGACAAGAAGCGCTGCTTCGAGGGGCGCTGCATCCCAAACGCCACTGCCGATGAAATGATGAAGCTGATCGTAGCTCACGCCGCCGTCGCGTGCCGCCATCGGCTGAATGCTCTTGCGATCGCCAGGGCCAATCAGCCCCGCGATATAGGCCGGGCACATCCGTGCCCGCGTCTTGTGCCGAAGCGCCGCGGAAAACGGCGTCAGCCAGCGCTCCAGTTCAGCTTGCCAGTTCCTGTCCATGGCCGGTCCTCCAAAAAGCCGACCTCCTATGAATCATCGAAAACCCATCCTGGGAATCTCTAAAATCCTCGCGCGCTAAAAATATGCCAAAGTAGTGCTAGCTTGCAACCTTCTTCGGGTCGAACACGCCGACCAGAGTGGCCTCCACAGTCTCGCCGATGGCGACATCTCCGGCGGCGATGCCGAAGATCGAGCCGACGAGCAGGCCATCGCCGGAGGCGGCGGCATGCCGAAGACGAGGGCCGATCTGAAAACGGCCGTCTGATCGTCAGCGGGCAGTGATCGGCGTCGGTACCGTCTCGGCATCGCTCGTATCCGAATGCACCGCCTCGCGGATCAATCGATCGGTGGTCTCCTCGAAATGTAGCCAAAGGTCGGTATGCATCTCGGAGCATTGGCGCCAGACCACGGCATCGAAAAATCCGCGCGACGCCCGCACCATGATCGTTGTCCGGCGCTGTCGCGGATAGCGATAAGGCCGGATGCCGTAGCGCCGGCACAAGGCGACGAAGAGCTTGACGGCCCAGGGATCGGGCATTGAAAACTGCATCTCAACCGGTGGATCCCGTCGGTTGATCTCGGCAAGCTTGGCCTTCAGACGCTGAACGGCCGCCTCGGCCGCGTCCCGCTCTCCATTTGTCCCGGCGCCGAAATAGAGCGCCTCGACCTTACGAAGCTTCTCCTGCAGTTGATCTTCAATGCTCATCATCACCCTCGCTCATCGAGCGACGGCATCATCCCGCGTCAAATCCGTCAATATGGAAGGCGAAACTCCCGACATCCTTCAACAGTGGCCTCTCGCGGCGCTTACAGTCGACCGCCCGCCAGAGTTCGCGGGCGGCTTCCGGTTTCGAGACCTCGAAGCGGCGGACCAGATAGCCGATCGAGACCGCGCCTCTGGACGTTCTTTCGGATAGCGGCACGACGCGCCGCCCGCACGGTGGCAGGCCTCGGCCTCGCGGCGTTTGCCGCGCTCTTATACCCGGCGTTTGGCTGGCTCGCTGGCCATACCTATCCAGCCGTCGGTATTTGGGCTCGCGCCCTGTCCTACGACGATGTTCACCATCGGGCTCCTGCTGCTTGGGACAGCCTTTAGTAGGGCAACGCGACACCCAACGCTCTGCGGAAACCGACCTCATTCGCGCCTCGGGATCTCCACGCCCCGATCGGACTCCGGGCTGCCCCTTTCGGCATATTCTCGATCCAGCATCTCGACCGTCGCGGTCGCAGTCAGGCCGTGAATGACGGTGGAAGCGAAGATGGTGAACGCCACAACCGCCCAGAGTTCCCCGTCATCAATGAACTCGACGTGGGTCGACGCATATCCGAGGTAGTAGAGCGATCCGATCCCGCGCACCCCGTATATGGCCACGACGGCTCGCGCCCTCAGGCTCAGCGGGCTTGCGAGCAGTCCGAGCATCCCCGCGATAGGCCTGACCACCAGGATCAGGCCGAAGCCGATGACCGTGTGGCTCCAATCGAGATAAGGCCATAGTGAGGGCATGACGCTGCCGAGGAGCACGAGAAGGATGGCCGTTATTGCGTGTTCGATGGAACTCGCGAAGGAATGGAGATGCTGGTGGATCCGGTGCCGGGCCTCTACCCGCCGGCACACCAGCCCCGCGACGAAGGCAGCAATGAAGCCGTAGCCTTCGGCGAGTTCCACGAGCCCGTAGGCGAGAAACACCCCGGCCAGAGCGAGGACGCCGGGGCCCGAGGCGGCGACCGTGTTCCAGGCGGGTACCGCAAGGATGCGCCCCAGCAGCCAGCCGATGGCGCCGCCGAGAACGGTGCCGACGAGGATGCGGTAGAGGACGTCCCACGCAAGCCATTCGGCAAGCCAGAGGGCCGGGTCTGATCCTTGCGAGGCGACATGGAGAGCGAGGTAGACGAACGGGAAGGCAAGGCCGTCGTTCAAGCCGGCTTCGGTGGTCAGGGCGAACCGGACCGGGTGCTCCTTGCCCTCAAGCGGCGGACCGATCTGGAGATCACCCGCGAGCACCGGGTCAGTCGGCGCGAGCACGGCCCCGAGCAGGATGGCTCCTCCCACCGTCATCCCCGCGAGGCTCCAGCCGAGAAGTGCGACGGCCGCGATGGTGAGAGGCATCGTAATGGCGAGAAGCCTGACGGTTGGCCACCAGAGTCGCCGCCCGCCCAGGTCATCGATCCGCAGCCCTGTCGCGAAAAGCACGACGATCACCACGATTTCGGCGGCAAACTCCCAAATGACCGGGTTCTCCGTGGGGTTTATCCCGGCGACGATACCCGGGAAAAGCAGCGAACCCGCCATCCCGCAGGCCATGAGGAAGGCTGTCGCCGCAGGCGGCCTTCGGACAAGGAGGTGTGGAAGCCAATACGAAACGAGCAGGCTCGCGCCCAACGCGACGAGCAGGATGTGATAGGCATCAAAACCGAAACGGGCATCTTCCATGGCCTTGTGTGCACCGTACCGGAACCTCGCTGCAATCGGTTACAGCAATTGAATGGATTTTCGAGGCCAGGAGTATTGCGGCGTCAGCCTCTCCGAGCCTGAGGTCTCCGGTCAGTACTTCGCGCGATGGCCGGGCCTCGGTCGCGAAGGGGGCGGCCTTCCGGACCGGCAATCGGTCGCCCTACAGGCGCTCAGGGCCAAGGTCGACATGGATGAAGCCCGAACGCGGGTGAAATCCGACCTCCCGGGCCGCCTCCTCGAAAGCCGCTCCGTCAAGATGCTTCGAGCGCGTAGCGCCGCCGACGGCGCGGTTGTGTTCGGGACTGCGATAAGCCGAGCGGACGATCAGCGGCTTGCCCAGCCGGTCACGCAACGCCAGCAGCTTGTCGGTGCCTCGGCACGCGATCTCGGCGGGCGAAAAGTTGCGCCAGCGCCAGGCATTCTCCGGCACGTCGCGCCAGACCGCCTGACCTTGCCAGACCGCAGCCACGATCTCGTCCTTCGTCACCATGCGATCGCGGTTTCGGACAAGATGGATCAACACGGAAAGAACCTGCGGCTCCAGCCGCGCTGGTCTATCGCGCGGCTAAGCTGAACTCGCTCCGCGTCGACTGGGAAATCTCCAAGTCCCTGTTATGCGCGAACATACAGCACAATCATCGGCTTCTACAGGAAATCTCCAGAACTCCGTCATGCTTTGCCGAAGCGAATACCCTAGGTTCACCGAGTACAATTGCGCTGGCTTCGGAAGAGCCAAAAGGGGAACGGAGAGAACGATGCAAGAAAATGCGATAGAAACAAGACGGTTCGAAACGCCTGATCAACTCCTGGACATGAAACATCGCGGGGGCATCTCCATCGTCAAGATGGCCGATGGCAGCGCAGGAATGCATGCGATCTTCGAACCCGGGTGGACTTGGGAGGCCGACGAGAAGCCGCTGCTCGGCTCGCCCGTCTCCTGCCCCATGCGGCACACCGCCTACTGCATCACGGGCCGGCTCGTGGTTCGCATGATCGACACGGGCATCGAGACGCGCATCAGCACGGGCGACTTCTTCGAAATCCCGCCGGGGCATGACGCCTACGTCGAAGGCGCCGACCGGGTCGAGATGATCCTGTTCGCGCCGCCCGAGCACCAACACTGACGGGCCACTCACTTCGGCTTGAATCACCCTGAAAACCCTTGGAGATTAACATGATACGCGCTTTGACATGTGCGGTGATCCTGATTTCTGGAGCCGCCTTCGCCCAGACCGAAATGACCGAGATCGACCGCCCAGCCTCAGAGCTGAGTCAGGTGCTGGCGCATCCACTGGATATGCCGGAAGGAGAGCTGGAAGTGCGGGTGGTCCGTGCGATGATCGAACCGCGAACGATCGCCGCCTGGCATACCCATCCGTCACCGGTTTACCTCTACATCGCAAAGGGGACGCTGACGATGGAGCTCGAAGGGCAGGAACGGCGCCAGGTCGCTGCCGGGGAAGCAATTGCCGAGCCCTTGAATTCTCCGATGCGGGCGATCAATGAAAGCGACGAGCCGGTTGAGGTAATCGTTTTTCAGATCAGCCCTCCGAAGTCCGAGTTCCTTCAGTAATAGCCGCGGAACCGGGCGGCGGCAGACAACCGCTGGACGGCCCCTGAGCGGGCCAACCATGGGAATAATCTTGCATGCACGTTGTCAACAATTCTGGAGCGAATAGCCCGCAATTCACGCTTTGGGTCGAACTGATCTTGTTCGCGCCGTTTAAACATCAGCATTGATCGGCCGCTCGGACCGGTACAGCGGCATGCCCTTTCAGAAAGCCCCGAAGGTCTCGCCCATAGCCACCACGCAACGGCGGTTTCCAACGACACACATTAGCGGCGTGAACACGCACAAAATACCGCAGATCCTTTTAGGAAACGGAGAAAATCAATGGACGCCATGACGAGACGCACAACGCAGGGACGCGGCAAGCTTTTCGCCAGCGTCCTCGAAACCATCGGAGACACTCCTGCAATTTGGATCAATTCACTCGCGCCAGCCGGGGTAGATATCTACGTGAAGGTCGAGGCCTTCAACCCGGCCGGGTCGGTCAAAGACCGACTGGCGCTCAGCATCATCGAGGAGGCTGAGCAGGACGGAAGCCTTAGCCCGGGCCAGACGGTGGTCGAGGCGACGTCGGGCAACACCGGCATCGGGCTGGCCATGGTTTGCGCGGCGAAGGGCTATCCGCTGGTGGTGACGATGGCCGACAGCTTTTCGGTCGAGCGCCGCAAGCTGATGCGGATGATGGGTGCAAAGGTCGTGCTCACACCGCGCGCGGAAAAGGGCGTCGGCATGTATCGCAAGGCTGTGGAACTGGCCGAAGCGAACGGCTGGTTCCTTGCCCGCCAGTTCGAGACAGAGGCCAACGCCCGCATCCACGAGA
>NZ_JAYXIH010000054.1:0-20884 GCF_036016755.1 Aurantimonas sp. A3-2-R12
CTCGCCGGTACCCGAGCGGATCGAGCCCGTCGTGCCGGCGATCGTCGACATGGTCTCGCTGAGCTCGTCCATCGCCGCGTTGAAATCGTCCTTCAGCTTCACATAGGCGGCCGGGAAACTCTGTTCGATGCGATAGGTCAGATCGCCGTCCGACAGCTTGGCAAGGCCCGAGCCGATCTCGCCGACCACCAGCTCCTGCTCCTGCGCCGTCATCTGCTGGCGCTCGCCGTTCTGGCGCCGCTCGGCCTCGGCCTCTTCGCGCCGCGTCACCGCCTCGGCCTCGACCCGCTGCTTTTCCAACGCCGCCTGCTTGAACGCCAACACCGCATTCGCCATCCGGCCAATCTCGTCGCCACGCTCCACATGTGGGACCTCGACGGTATTATCGCCTTCGGCCAGCGTCGTCATAACACCGGTAACGGTGCTGATAGGCCCAGTCACGCTGCGTTTGAGGAAGAAGGCAACCACGCCAACGACCATGCCGGCGATGACGATGCCGAAGAGCGCACCCTTCCACATTTCGGCTTGAACCAAGGCGCCCAGGCGCGAGAGGTCCCACGCCATGGCCACTGTGCCGATGTGTTCGCCACCTGGAGCAATTGGCGCGACGATCAAAAGATGTTGGCCCGACCAGCTCGTGCTGATCTCGCCGGCTTCGACCTTGGACGCCGCGGCGGCGACGGTCGCCGACAGATCGCCGGCACTGTTCAGCGCGTCGTCGGAAAATTGGGTTACGGGCGCCCCTTCCTTGTTCAGGACCAGGACGTCGGACAGTTCGTTGCCGTCTTGCGCCGCCAGATCGGCATAGACCTTGTCGACGACCTCAGCCTTGCCCCATTTCACACCGCCCGCCATCTGATCGGCCATCAGCTGCACGATGGTGACCGTGCTGCCTTCGGCTTCCTGATAGATCGTGCTCTTGAGGTTCTGCACCTGGATGGCGACAAGTGCCGCGATCCCGAGCAGAACCGGCACGGCTGTCGCCAGTGCCGCCTTGAGCCCGATGGAGAGCGTGCGACCGGATGGATGCGATGTGGAATTTGACATGGCTGAGGCTTCCTTACCCGATAGGGCTTACAATCAGAGCATCTCGAGATTGATGCCGGCAGTCGCGGCACCGATCGGCTCGCCGGTCTCAGGATCGGTGATCGTGAAGCTGGCCTGCGACTGCAGCTGCTGGGTCGATTCGTCCTGCTCGATCTCGTCGACGAAGACCGCGTCGGCGCCGGCACTGAAGGTCTTCTGCCATTTGGCTTCGTCGCCCTGCCAGTAATCCGACGTCGGGTCGCTCTGACCGACATTCAGGCCCTTCGCGTCCATGACGAAGAGTTCGGTCAGCGCGCCCTGCTGGTCGTCCTTGACCTTCTTCAGGTAGGTCGACAGTTCGGAAGCAAGGGTTGCGTCGACCAGTGCCCCGCCGCCGGCGTCGACTTCGCCGCGCCACTGCTTGTCCAGCGCGTCGATATCGGCTTGCGCCATCGCCGCGTTCTTTTCGTTCTGCGCCTTGATGGCCGCGATGACGACCGGATCGTTCAGGGCCGCCTTCAGTTTCGCTTCCACCAATTCCTTGATCGGCGCCTCGTGCTGATCGGCAAGCGCGGGTGTCACCAGGCTTGCACCGAAGAGCAGGGCGCCGGCAGCGGCGGTCATCATCATGTTCTTGAGCATTGTTTCCCCTTGATTGTTTTATGTGAAGCATTGCGATCCGGACGTGGCCGAACCGCGAATGGATTGGATGCGCTAGTTTCGGCCGACCCCTTCGCGGCACAAAGCCGACGTCGCTTCCCCGATGACGGGTCACGATTACCGGCGCTTTGCTCCCCCTCGAGCGCCCGACCGAGGCAAACCTTCTGGTAGAAACATGAAGAAATCGTTTTAACTGTCGATGCTTACGCGGACCCTATGTAAGACGGACGGATTTCGTCAGTAATGTGTACCTTCAAGCTCGGCCAGTCGGCTTCGCGGCGCATACTCGACGTCACGTCAGAAACGCATGATCCGGGCCGTTTCGGGGGTTATCTCGCACGCACTACCCGGCGCTCTTTGGCTGGCCAGGACGGTTTGCAGTGGGCAGGAAGCCTTTTGCCTACAGACAAAAACCGCTAGAGCGGGCGGAACGCACCCCCAGAACGAAGGCAGTCCATGACCATCCGCGTCCACAAAGGCGATCTTCCCGACATTTCCCGCTATACCGGCCCCGTCGCCATCGACACCGAAACGCTCGGCCTCGACACGCGCCGCGACCGGCTTTGCGTCGTCCAGCTGTCGCCCGGTGACGGTACGGCCGACATCGTGCAGATCGCCAAGGGCCAGCGCGAGGCGCCAAACCTGACGACGCTGCTCAAGGACGCGTCGAAGACCAAGATCTTCCACTACGCCCGCTTCGACATCGCCGCGCTTTATCACGCGTTTGGAGTGATGACCGACGGCATCTTCTGCACCAAGATCGCCTCGCGGCTGACGCGAACCTATACCGACCGGCACGGGCTGAAGGATCTGGCGCGCGAAATGGCCGGCACCGACCTGTCCAAGCAGCAGCAATCGTCCGACTGGGCCGCCGAGACCTTGTCGCCGGCGCAGATCGAATATGCCGCCTCGGACGTTCTGTATCTCCACGACATCATGGGCGGACTCTATAAGCGGCTCGAGCGCGAGGACCGGATGGATCTGGCCAAGGCCTGCTTCGCCTTCCTTCCGACCCGAGCGAAGCTCGACCTCGCCGGCTGGGACGACGAGGACATTTTCTCGCACTCGGCCTGAGGGCTGTAGGCCTGGCGGACGAGCCAAGGTCGCGCGGAGCTGATTTTGCCATTACGGCGACGAAAAATGTCGCAATGCGGACTGGAACGAGGCGCTTGTGCATCGCACATGCGCCGCATCACCCACGCGCTCGCATGAAAGGCGCCAACCATGATCCGCAGCGAAGTTTTCCAGACCCTCGCCGTTACCGGCATGATCACCCTCGCCCTGGCGGCGACCGTCGTTTTGCTGTCGGTCATCGGCTGAAATTCGAACGGCAGCCGGCCAATAGCCGGCGCCGACTGCATCCATTCAAGGCGCGGCAAGCTTGGGCTTGCGGCGCCTTGATCATTTCCCCGGCAACTCTTCTCAGCCGGCCATAGCCCTGGCCTTGGGCCGTGCCGGCTCGCGCGGCGCGCGGCGGCGCTGGCCCCAGACGATCAGACCCAACAGCGCCAGGGCGGGCAGGAACATCCAATATTTCGTCGGCTGCTCGGTCGGCGTTCTGACCAGCGTGATCTGCTGATCCCAATCGAGGCCGACGGCTTCGGCCGGCGAGCCAAACGCGACATTGTCGATCATCGTCTTGCCGTCGGTCTCGACAAGCTCGAGCCCGGCGTTGGCCAGTCTTTCCTCGCCGCTCGCCCCATTCGGCAAAGGCAGGTCGACCGTGCGTTCGGAGGGAGCGCCGAAGGCATCGAGATAAGCAATCCGCAGGCGCAGCGGTTGACCCTGCGGCGTATTGCCGGCCGCCGCCGCCAATTCGCTCGCCGGTCTGTCGTCGTAGGGCGGCACCGCCATGTCCATCCAGAAGCCCGGCCGGAACAGGGTGAACGCGATTAAAAGCAGCGCGACGCCTTCCCAGATGCGGTTCTTGGTGAGGAACCAGCCCTGCGTCGCCGCGGCGAACAGAAGCATCGCAATCGTCGCAACGATGAAGATGAAAATGCCGTGGAAAACGTCGACATTGATCAGCAACAGATCGGTGTTGAAGATGAACAGGAACGGCAGCGCCGCCGTGCGCAGGGAATAGAAAAAGGCGATCGCGCCGGTCTTGATCGGATCACCGCCGGAAACCGCCGCCGCCGCGAAGGAGGCCAGCCCGACCGGCGGTGTCACGTCGGCCATGATCCCGAAATAGAACACGAAGAGATGCACCGCGATCAGCGGCACGATCAGGCCGTTGGCCTCGCCGAGCGTGACGATCACCGGCGCGAGCAGCGCCGAGACGACGATATAGTTCGCCGTGGTCGGCAGCCCCATGCCGAGAATCAGCGACAGAATCGCCGTCAGGAACAGGATGGCGAGAAGATTGCCACCCGACAGCACCTCGACCACTTCCGCCAGCGCCGAGCCGACGCCGGTCTGCGACACGGCGCCGACGATGATGCCGGCGGTCGCCGTCGCGATGCCGATGCCGATCATGTTGCGAGCGCCGGTGATCAGCCCGTCGACCAGATCGATCAGGCCGCGGCCGGCCTCGAGACCGTAATTGCCGGTGCCGCGGAAGAAGGCGGTGATTGGATGCTGGGTCACCAGGATGAAGATCATGAACGTCGCGGCCCAGAACGCCGAAAGCCCCGGCGAGAGGCGGTCAACCATCAGCGCCCAGACAAGAACCACGACCGGCAGGATGAAATGCAGGCCGGATTTGACCGTCGGGCCGGGCAGCGGCAGTTCGGTGATCGGCTTGTCCGGGTCGTCGATTTGCGGCGCCGGATATTTCGCGCCGTACCATAAAAGGCCGACATAGACGGCGATCAGCAGCGCGAAGACGATCCAGCCGGCATTCTCGCCGAAGGCCGGGCGGATCCAGCCGATGCCGTAATAGACGGCGAGGGAAATGGCGCACAGCACCAGGATGCCGAACACGACGCCGACCAGCCATTGCAGCCAGGGCTTGGGCACATAGGCGCGCGGCAGGCCCTCCATGCCGGCCTTCAACGCTTCCAGATGAACGATATAGACCAGCGCGATGTAGGAGATGACCGCCGGCAGAAAGGCGTGCTTGACCACGTCGAAATAGGGAATGCCGACATATTCGACCATCAGGAACGCGGCGGCGCCCATGACGGGCGGCATGATCTGGCCGTTGACCGAGGAGGCGGTTTCGACCGCGCCGGCCTTCTCGGCCGAGAAGCCGACCCGTTTCATCAGCGGGATGGTGAAGGTGCCGGTGGTCACGACGTTGGCGATCGAGGAGCCGGAGATCAGCCCGGTCATCGCCGAGGAAACGACGGCCGCCTTGGCCGGGCCACCGCGCATGTGGCCCATCAGCGAGAAGGCGACGTTGATGAAGTAGCTGCCGGCGCCGGCCTTATCGAGCAGCGAGCCAAACAGCACGAACAGGAAGACGAAGGAGGTGGAAACGCCCAGCGCGATACCGAAGACACCCTCGGTGGTGATCCACTGGTGGTTGATCACCTCGGAGAGCGAATTGCCCTTGTGGGCGATGATCGACGGCATGTAGGGGCCGAGGAAGGTGTAGATGAGGAACACCGAGGCCACCACCATCAGCGCCGGCCCGAGCGCCCTGCGAGTGGCTTCCAGGAGCACCATCAGTCCGACCGTGCCGACCATGAAGTCGGTCATGTTCGGCGCGCCGATGCGGCCGGAGATCGATTCATAGGCGAAATAGAGATAGGAGGCCGTCGCCGCGCCGGCGATCGCCAGCACCCATTCATGCGGCAGAACGCGCTTGTTCGGTGACGGCAGCACGACCGCGACGATCATGGCGATTGTGATCACCGGGACGTACCAGACCGGCAAGACGCCCGTTGCGCCTTCCAGAAACAGGAAGCCCAGGAGCAACGGCACGCCGATGCCGAGGGCGAGCTGGAAGATCGACCGCGATGCCGGGAAGGCCAGAAAGGCCAGGAACAGCGCGAAGGAGAGATGGATCGACCGGGTTTCGGTATTGTTGAAGACGCCGACGCCGACCATGAAGGGCAGCGGCGAGGCGATCCACAGCTGGAACAGCGACCAGACGAGCGCCGTACCCGAGATCAGGTATGCGACAGGCCTTGCCGGACTGCGGCCGCCGGTGTCGGACGAGGCGACGAGGTCATGCAGCGATTCCTGGCGCGATGTCGCCGCTTCGACATCGACGCTGTCGATCTCGCGCCGGCGCTCGTCATCGAGGCTCTCGGAATGACGCGGAGTTTTGGTCATTGCAGGAGCTCGCTTTGCCTGAAGAGGGTCCGGTCGGTACGACGCCCGCGCCGACCCGGTCAGGACCGAAGACAATCGGAGGGCGGTCGCGGGATGGTGAAGCGGCGGGACCGATGCGGGCCCCGCCGCCGATATAAGGGCTTACAGAAGCCCGGCTTCCTTGAAGTAGCGCTCGGCGCCCGGATGCAGCGGCGCCGACAGACCGGCCTTGGTCATTTCCTCTTTGGTGAGGTTCTCGAAGGCCGGATGCAGCTTCTTGAAGCGGTCGAAATTGTCGAACACCGCCTTGACGACCTGGTAGACGGTCTCCTCGTCGACCTGGTCGGAGGAGACCATGGTGGCCCGCACGCCGAAGGTCTGCGTCTCGTCCGGATTGCCCTCGTAAAGACCGCCGGGGATCGTCGCCGCCGAATAATACGGGTTCTCCTCGACCAGCTTGTCGATCTCGGGGCCGGTCATCGGAATCAGCTTGGCCTCGCAGGTCGTCGTCGCCTCCTGGATCGAGCCGTTCGGGTGGCCGACCGTGTAAATGATGGCGTCGACATTGTTGTCGCACAGCGCCTGCGACTGCTCGGCCGCCTTCAGCTCGGAAGCGAGCGAGAAGTCGTCTATCGTCCAGCCCATGCGGTCCATGACGACTTCCATGGTCGCGCGCTGCCCGGAGCCCGGATTGCCGATATTGACGCGCTTGCCCTTCAGATCGTCGAAGGTCTTGATGCCGGAATCGGCCCGCGCCACCACCGTCATCGGCTCGGGATGGATCGAGAACACCGCCCGCTCGCCCTTGAACGGGTCGCCGTCCCAAGGCGCCTTCCCCTCAAGGGCGTTGTACTGCATATCGGACTGGGCGACGCCCAGCGTCTGGTCGCCGGCCTTGACCGCATTGATGTTGGCGACCGAGCCGCCGGTCGACGGCGCGGTACATTTCAGCCCATGCTCGGCCTGGCCGCGATTGACCAGCTTGCAGATCGACTGGCCGACGACGAAATAGACGCCGGTCTGGCCGCCGGTGCCAATGGTGATGAATTTTTCCTGCGCCGAGGCGGCGCCGGTGGTCATGGTCATGGCCGCGATACCCGCGGCGACCCATCCAAGTGTTTTCATGAGATTTTCCCTTTTTCGTCCACTTCAACCGCAACGTATTGATTTGGCGGGCTTCGGGCCATCGTCAATCTTTTTTATAACGCGGGATAGGGCGTAACGGGCAATTCGCGGTCGCCGCGCGGCATTGCCGCACCCGGTCGCCGCCCTTTCTTGCTGCGAGGGTACGGGTTGAACGCGGGAGATGTCGACATGAAGAGAGCGGGTGCGATCCGGACAATGCTGGCGGTCCTCGCCGCGAGCCTCGCAGCGTCCGCCGCCCGGGCCGCCGGCGAGAACGCGGCCGGCTCCACGCCGCCGATCGTCTTCGTCCATGGCGAGGGCGATTCGGCCGCGTTCTGGATGCCGGTGTTGTGGCGCTTCGAAAGCAACGGCTATCCTGCCGACCGGCTGTTCGCCGCCGATATCGACCATCCATCCGCGCGGACCGACGACACGGTGGCGGAGGAAAACCGCTCCTCGAGCGAGGAGGCCGCCCGTTCGCTTGCGCGGACGGTCGAGCGGGCGCTCACCACGAGCGGCGCCGAAAAGGTCGCGATCGTCGCCCATTCGCGCGGCTGCCAGACGGCGCGCAATTACGTGAAGAATTTCGGCGGCGCCGACAAGGTCGCCGGGATGGTGCTGGCCGGCTGCGTCCATCATGGCGTCTACGCCAATTCCGAGGAGCGCTTGAACTCCGAATACAACGGCGCCGGCCGGTTCCTGACCGCGCTCAACCAGCCGCCGGAGGTGCCCGACAATATCCCGGTGACGGTGATCCGGTCGGACCGCTTCGACCTCTACGCCCAGCCGGACGCCCGGTTCCTCGGCCTGCCCGGCGAGGCAACCGGCGTCTCCTACGACGCACCGGAACTGAAGGGCGCCGACACTGTCGTCCTCGACGGCATCGACCATCGCGAGACGGCAACGTCGCCCGAGGCGTTCATCGCCATCCACAAGGCGCTCACCGGACAGGTTCCGGCGACCCTCGACATCGAGCCGGAGGACTCGCCGACCGTCGCGGGAGAGATTTCCGGTTACGCCAATGGCGCGCCGACCAATCTGCCGCTCGACGGCGCGCGGCTGACCGTCTTCGCGGTCGATTCGGAGACCGGTGAGCGCCAGGGTGAGGCGGTGCTGGAAAAAACCGTCGGCGCGGACGGCCGCTTCGGGCCCTTCCCGGTGCAGCCCGGCCAGCGCTACGAATTCGTCGTCGCGGCCGAGGGCTATCCGGTGACGCGCATCTATCGCTCCGGCTTCCCGCGCTCGACCGACATCGCCAATCTCAGACTCTATCCGGCCGTGGCCGGCGCGATCGCCGGAACGACGCTTCCCGGCGAGGTGGTCAACGTGATGCGGCCGCGCGGCTATTTCGGCATCGACGACAACGCGACGCTGGGCGCCATTCCGATCGCCGGGCGGCCGGAGACCGAGGAAGTGCCCTCGGTCTGGAAATCGTCGCTGGCCGTCGACGGCGAGGCGCCGGAAACGATCACGGCCGGCTTCAACGGCGAGACCATCGCGGCGCGCACTACGCCCGAGAACCCGGACGACGTCGTGTGGATCGAATTCAGCAATTGAGGATAATGGTGGAGCCAAGCGGGGCATCATGCCAGGCTCTATTTATCCAGCTTCGCGGCAACGACCATCGCATCGCGCCAAGCGCTACGCTGTCGTGACCTCGGCCCAGGCCGCCCGCAGGGAGGAAGTCAATCACGCCCTCAACGAAACAAGCCTCTTCAATCTTCACGCACTCAAACTGTCCGTGACTTTCCGAAACGACTGTCCGCGACTTTGAGCAGGGCCGGAAGTCTGTCGAAGAAAACAGGGCCAGCTTAGCTGGATTATTGGAAAACGTAACAGAACTGGTGAAAATCAGCCACGTCGGTTGATGACTTGGCAGTAACCTTGCATAGTCGACTTTCTGGGTCCGGGCCTCGAAAGTGGGCTGATCGTCTCGGAACATTGCGCCGATTCTGGTGGTGCATGCCCGGTTCGGACCATTCCCCCTCGGTCGCTCCGCAGACGCCGAAACAAGGAAAACCTATGAAATTCATACAAAACACGATGGCCAAGACACTGGCATTGATGCTGTGCGCCACGATGACCGCCGCCACCGCGCAGGCTGGCCCGTTGGCCGATCGTTTGGAAGCCGGAGAGCCGATACGCCTGGGCTTTGCCGCCGCGCCCCCTTGGGCCTATGCCGGTGAAGACGGATCCGCCAAGGGTTTCGTCAACGATATCACGATCGAAATTCTGGAACGGATGGGGCATACAAACATCGAACCCGTGCTCACCGACTGGGCGGGTCTGATCCCCAGCCTGATCGCTTCACGCGTCGATATCGTGACCGGGGGAATGTATATTTTGCCCGCACGCTGCGAGAATATGGATTTCTCCGAGCCGATCGGCGTGTTTGGCGACGCATTCGTCGTGCCGTCCGGCAATCCAAAAGGGATCAGCACCTATCAAGACCTCATCGATCAGGACCTGATTATGGTGTCGCCCTCGGGCTATAACACCATTGCCGATGCCAAGGCGGCTGGC
The DNA here is from genome assembly GCF_036016755.1 of Aurantimonas sp. A3-2-R12. NCBI lineage: Bacteria > Pseudomonadati > Pseudomonadota > Alphaproteobacteria > Hyphomicrobiales > Aurantimonadaceae > Aurantimonas > Aurantimonas sp. A3-2-R12. The sequence continues at coordinate 9,538 of NZ_JAYXIH010000054.1, forward strand.
GTTCCCGCCGGCAACATCATGGAGGTGCCCGGCACCACCGAGATGCTGGCCGCAGTGCGCGCGGGACGTGCCGACGCCGGCGCCACCAATGCGCTTGAGGCGCAGCGCGTACAAAGCATGTCGGACGCGGTCGAAATGACTGATCCGCTGGCGTTTCCCGCCGAAAGCCGCACTCCGGTCGGTGTGGGCTTTCATCCTGAAGACGATGCCTTCCGCGAGGAATTCAACGCCGCTCTGGCCGAGTATCTCGGCTCGGACGAGATGATGGAAAAGGTCGCGTCGGAAAATTATATCGCGACTTTTCTGCCCGATGGGCAGACCACCGCCGAGGCCTGCAAGGCAGACTGACTCAGGCCAGCACGCACAACACCGATCAGCCGGACGGCGATACCCCGCCGTCCGGTTTTGTTATTCCGAGTCACGGAACCCGACCTTCGTATGTCTTATTTGGATTTTCTTGCCGTCCACAGCGATCGCCTTGTCGACGGGACTCTGATCACTATTGCGCAGTTCGTGCTGTCGGCCCTTGTGGCCGTTGTGGCGGCGCTGCTGTCCGGGCTGATGAAGCTCGCACCATCGAAGCCCGTACGCGCTGTTGCTACTGTTTATATCGAGATCTTCCGTGGCACCTCGCTGCTGGTGCAGCTTTACTGGATATTCTTCGTGCTTCCCCTGTTCGGGATCAATCTCGAAAAATTCACGGCGGGCTTCGTCACCGTGGGCCTCTGCTATGGCGCCTACGGTGCCGAGCTGGTGCGCGGCGCGGTTCTGTCAGTGCCCAAGGGTCAGTGGGAGGCGGCGCTGGCGCTGAACATGTCGCCCGCGCGCCGCATGTGGCGGATTATCCTGCCGCAGGCGCTGGTGGGGATGCTGCCCCCCTGGGGCAATCTGATGGTCGAAATCCTGAAGGGCACGGCATTGGTCGCGTTGATCTCGGTCACCGACCTCATGTTCGAGACTCGCCAGATAAACAACAACACCTTCCTGTCCGCGCAGGCCTTCGGCACCGCGCTGATCATCTATTATGTCTTTTCTCGTTTCCTGATCACGCCGCTCATGCGTTGGCTGGAACGGGTCATGGCCCGCAAGATTGGGAGAGCCTGACCGATGACAGGCTGGAAATGGGACTTTACGTGGGAAATCCTGCCCCGCCTTGTGGTGGCGACGGGCAACACGCTTTTGGCGGCGGGTGGTGGCTATGCCGTGGCGCTTGTCCTCGGTCTGGTGTTCGCCCTGGCGCAGCGCACTCCGTTGCGCGCGTTGACGATGGTGACCCGTGAACTGGTCGAATTCATTCGCTCGACCCCGCTGCTGCTGCAGATATTCTTTATCTACTACGTCGGCCCGCAGTTCGGGCTTCGCCTGTCGCCCTGGATAGCCGGGCTGATGGCAATCGGATTGCACTATGCCGCCTATCTATCCGAGGTCTATCGCGGCGGGATCGAAGGCGTGCCCAAGGGACAGTGGGAGGCCGCAAAGGCGATCAACCTCTCGACCGTCCAGACCTATCGGCGGATCGTCATTCCACAGGCGCTGCCCCCGGCACTGGCGGGTATGGGGAATTATCTTGTCGGCATCTTCAAGGACACGCCGATGCTGTCAGTGATCGGCGTCGGCGAATTGATGCACACCGCCAATTCCATCGGTGCCGAAAACTATCGCTATCTGGAACCCTACACGATGGTCGGCCTCATCTTTCTGGCGATATCACTGCCGACGGCCTGGTTTATCCGCCAATTTGAGACGGCCGTGCGCCGCAAACTGGGACTGATCAAGTGACAGACGACATGAGCCAATACCCCCTGACGCTGGAGGGCGAGGACGCGCCAATGGTGCGTTTTCAGAATGTGAGCAAAAAATACGGCGATCTGACCGTGCTGGATCGGCTGAACCTTGACGTTGCAACAGGCGAGATGGTGACGATCATTGGTCCCTCGGGATCGGGCAAGACGACAGTGCTGCGCATGCTGATGACGCTGGAGCGGATCGACAGCGGCGTGATCTATGTGGATGGAGAGCCGCTGACCCATATGGAAAAGAACGGCCGTCTGGTGCGCGCGAACGCGGCCCATACGCGCCGGATGCGCGCCAAGATCGGCATGTGTTTCCAGCATTTCAACCTGTTCCCGCACATGACCGCACTTGGCAATTGCATGGAAGGACCGGTGCAGGTTCTGGGCATGCCGAAGGACGAGGCCAGGGATCGCGCGCTGGAACTTCTGGACATGGTCGGCATGGCCGAGAAACGCGACCAGCATCCCGCGCGGTTGTCGGGCGGCCAGCAGCAACGTGTGGCGATCGCCCGCGCACTTGCCATGCGCCCCAAGATGATGCTGTTCGACGAGGTGACATCCGCGCTGGATCCCGAAGTCATCAGCGAAGTGACAAGCGTGATCCGTGCGCTGGTCGATCAGCACAACCTGACGATGTTGATGGTCACGCACCAGATGGGTTTCGCGCGAGAGATTTCCGACCGGGTCTGTTTTTTCTTCGGCGGCAACATCGAAGAGCAGGGGTCCCCTGAAATGCTATTCGACAGGCCCGAAAAGGAACGCACACAGCAATTTCTGAGCGCCATTCTGGAGGCAAGCTAGCAAACGGCCCCTCGTTCTTTCGTCATCTATACCGGCGAAGGGCTGCCGCTGGTGAAGGGCTTGCTCCAGGGCGTCGAGGACGAAGTCGGCATGCGCCGGTCGCGGCGCGCACGACGCCCGAGGAGCCGAACGACGTCGTCTGGATCGAATTTTCGTATTGAAAGGGGGGCGTCCGGAGGAGGGCGTCCACCCCAACAGTTCACCGTCCGCTAAAACGGGGAACTCCAGTTGCGGTGGCGCAGGATGGACAGCATGGCAATTCTTCGCTCGGACTTGGAACGAGTGCTTCTCCCGTCCGAACGGCGGGAGAAGCAAGTTTCGTCAGACCAGGCGTTCGATGGCGGTGTAGGTGCCGTTGGTTCGCACCGTCAGCGACACGGGAGCATTTCCACGGTTACGCCAGAACCAGCCGTGCCGGCCGGTAAAGGCGGCCTGAAGCTGGCCTTCGTCAGAAGAAACGCCGCGGCCTTTCTCGTAGGAGATATTCTCACCGCCGCCGTCGCCATGGGTATCGTAGTTGACGGCTCCCCCTTCCGAGACGACCCATGCAAAGGCGGCAATTTCTCCCTCCTCCATGGTCAGCTTTATCTCCGCGCCTTCGCCGGGGGCGAGCGTGATGGTCATCTCGTCCTGACGGGGCTCCGCCGTCTGCGCGGCCGCCGGCGAGACGAGAAAGGAGCCGATCATGCCGAGGAGGCTCGACTGGCGCTGCGGCACAGGCGGTGCGGGCGGCGGGAGCGGTGCGAGAGGAGCGACCGCAGCCGGTTCCGTCGACGATGGGCTGGCGGGCGGCATCGTTGCCGCATTGGCCGATGGCAGGGATACGGCTGGCTTGGCGGCATTCATGGCAGCGTCGGCCTCCGCTTCTGCCGCGAGCTGCGTCTTGATCTCCCCCATCTCCGTCAAATTTAGCGCCTCACCGACACCGGTCGGGTCGATGCCGTATTCGGACGGCAGCACGACCGCGACCAGAAGGACGACGGCCGAGACGGCGGCGATGGCGGTGGAGCGAAGAAGCTGCCTCGTGGTCGGAAGCTCGGCACGGGTAGGCATGTCGCTGTTATACATTGGTTTTCCTTTCAAGATGCGCGTCAGGACACGAACAGGCCGGTCACCTGATAGCCGAAGAGCACGAAGCCCGCGGCCATCATGGCGACGTTGGCGGTGTAGGCGTGACGGAAGAAGCTTGGGGTCGCGCGCCAGAAGCTCATGACGATAAGGATGGCGCCGAGCGCAAGGAGTTGGCCGATCTCAACGCCGACGTTGAAGGCGAGGAGGTTCGGGACGAGCCCGTCCGGTGCGATGTCGTATTCCAGGATCTTCGTCGATAGGCCGAAGCCATGAAAAAAGCCGAAGATCAGGGTGGCGGCCTTGGTGTTCGGTTGGAAGCCGAACCAGCGCTGGTAAGCGCCCATGTTGTCGAGCGCCTTGTAGACAACCGACAGCGCGATGATCGCGTCGATGATGTAGCTGTTGATCCCGACGTTGAAGTAGACGCCGAGCAGCATGGTCGTGGAGTGACCGATCGCGAAGAGGGTCACGTAGATCCCGATGTGCTTCATCCGGTAGAGGAAGAAGATCACGCCGAGCAGGAACAGGAGATGATCGTAGCCCGTCACCATGTGCTTGGCGCCGAGATACATGAAGGGGATGAGGTTCACCCCCGAGATTTCCTGGATGTAGCCCTGGTCGCCCGCCGTGACGGCATGGGCCAGGGCCGAGGTCGCGAATGCCGCCGTCAGGAGGAAGGCGAACAGGGGCGTCAGAAGTGTCGTCCGAAGCGCTGTGCGCGACCGGATGCGACCTTCCGCGGAAGGGTCCTGCATTGTTGAGTTCCGATTGTCCGAAATGGTGTGATGCCGTCCGCGGGGGACGGCGCTGGATCACGCGATCTCGGATGACCTCGGAGGTCGGTCAAATGGGGTCGTCAGCCCGTGAAGCGGTTGGTCGGAGCCGATCGCTATCCGGCTCCGCAGCGCGACAAGAGAGGGTTCGGCAAGCTTCAGCAGGCCGTTAACGGTCTCGTGCGAGTGGTCCCAGGGATTATGCTTGTGGCTGTGCCCGTCTGATGCGAGCTGTGCAGCTTCACCCTCGCCCTCATCCAGGTGGGAATGGCCGTGGTCATCGACGTTCACCAGAGTCGAATGAGCACCCGCGGCTGCTTCGTGCGAAGGCGTCTGGCTGGACAGACTGAACGGCATGCCGAGCATGATCGCGATCGCAATCACCAGGCGAAAGACAAGGGTTCTGTCGAGTTCCAACATGCATCCCGGCGGCTAAATCATATCTGTCACACAAGAGTGCAACCTGTCGCTGACGCCAGCCTTGTGTCCATCGAAGATGGCAGTGGCAAGGCGAAACCAAACCTGAAATTCAGAGGTGATCTGGAGTCAGAGGTGATGACGTCGAAGCACAACCGAATGACCGCCGCTACCAGATGCGTAGGCACTCACCGACGGTAGTGCCACACGTTCTTGCGCTTCAGCAGGCGATGGGTTTCGGGCACCGATTTCATGCTCCATGTGAATCACGCCAGTGAACCACGAGGATACGAAGGTGCTGATTTGCAGGGCCTCAGAGGGAGATATCAGGGCTTTGAAGGAAAATGGTGGAGCCAAGCGGGATCGAACCGCTGACCTCTACAATGCCATTGTAGCGCTCTCCCAGCTGAGCTATGGCCCCACGCCGCCGACAACCGGCGAACTGTCGGCGAGCCCTGGGTGCGGCCCGCGTCGGTATCGGCGGGTTCTTAATCAAGCCCGCCGCGAAGATCAAGCGAATTTCGACGAGCCGCGGGCGCGGCGCGGACGATCAATCGACCGCGCCGTCTTGCCCGTCGCGATCAATCGTCGTCGTCGTCCCGGCTGCCGCCGATGATGTCGGCAACGTCGTCGTCGTCGTCATCGTCGTCGTCAGTCGCCAGGAAGGTGTCGTTGTCGTCGCTGTCGTCCTCGTCGTCCGTCGCGTCGACGTCGGGCAGATCGGACTTGCCGGAGGTGGATTCCTCCTCCTCCTCGACGTCGGTGAGAGAGACCGTGTTCTCGGTCCCCTCGACCTCGACCGTCTCCTCCTCTTCCTCATCCTCGACCGCGGCCTTCGGTTTCGGCTTCACCTTCTCCTTCGGCACGGAGCCGCGCGTCGGCTCGACCTCGAAGAAAGAGAGCGGATAGGATTTGCCCGTATAGGGGGAGACGATCGGATCCTTGCCCAGATCGTAGAATTTGCGGCCCGTCTCTGGGTCGGTCCGCTTGGTGCCGAGTTCGGATTTCGCCATCATTGCCTCGTCGTCGATTGGGGTCGGCGCGTCCGCGTCCGCCCAGGTCGCTCTCGGTAGGAAGGGGCCGCGCGATCCGGCCGGTCACCGCCGCGGCCTTGCGGCCGCGAAGAGGTGGCCGGCTGTCTGATTGCCGCAATTCCGCTCCGATGAAAATCGGTTGGTCCCTTACGGCCTCGTCCGGCCCTTGTCAAAGCCCGATTACGGCGACAGAAAGAGCGCGCCGCTGCCAGGCGATCGAAGTCAGGCACGCGAAGCCGGAAAAAGACGGGACCAGAGACATGCATGCAACGGCGACGCCACGGCCGATCAGCGCTCGCAAGGCCGGCGGGCTGACCGGCCGAACGACAGTGCCGGGCGACAAGTCGATCTCCCATCGCGCCTTCCTGTTCGGCGGGATCGCCGCCGGCACGACCCGGATCACCGGGCTTCTCGAAGGCGAGGACGTGATCGCCACCGGCAACGCCATGCGGGCGATGGGCGCGCTGATCGCCAAGGAGGGCGATGCCTTTGTGGTCCACGGCGTTGGCAATGGCTGCCTGCTGGAGCCGGAGGGCGTTCTGGATTTCGGCAATGCCGGCACCGGCGCGCGGCTGACCATGGGCCTCGTCGGCACCTACGACTTCGCCACCACCTTCGTCGGCGACGCGTCGCTGTCGAAGCGGCCGATGGGCCGGGTGCTGGATCCGCTGCGGCTGATGGGAACGCAAGTGGTAGCGCGTTCGGGCGACCGGCTGCCGCTGTCGATTCGCGGGTCCCGCGTCGCCGCGCCGATCGAATACCGGGTGCCGATGGCCTCGGCGCAGGTGAAGTCCGCCGTCCTCCTCGCCGGCCTGAACGCGCCGGGAATCACCACCGTGGTCGAACCGGTGATGACCCGCGACCACACTGAAAAGATGCTGCAAGGCTTCGGCGCGACGATCGCGGTCGAGACGGACGCGGCCGGGGTGCGGCATATCCGCCTGGAAGGCCAGGGCCCACTCACGGGCGTTACCGATTTCGTCGTGCCGGGCGATCCGTCCTCGGCCGGCTTTCCGATCGTCGCGGCGCTGATCGTGCCGGGCTCGGACGTCACCATCGAAAACGTCCTGATGAACCCGACCCGCACCGGCCTGATCGAGACGCTCGTCGACATGGGCGCCGCGATCGAAATCGTGAACCGGCGCGTTGCCGGCGGCGAGGACGTCGCCGATCTGAATGTGCGCCATTCCGAACTGACCGCAATCGAGGTGCCGGAAGCCCGCGCGCCGTCGATGATCGACGAATATCCGGTGCTGGCGATCGCCGCCGCCTTCGCCAAGGGCACGACGGTGATGCGCGGTCTCGACGAATTGCGCGTCAAGGAGAGCGACCGGCTGGCCGCCGTGGCCGCCGGGCTCGCCGCTAATGGCATCGTCCACGAGGAAGGCGCCGACTGGCTGACCGTGACCGGCGATCCCGAGGGGCGCAATTATGGCGGCGGCACTGTCGCCACCCATCTCGACCACCGCATCGCCATGAGCTTTCTGGTTCTCGGCATGGCCTGCGAGAAGTCCGTGACCGTCGATGACGGGCGCATGATCGCCACCAGCTTTCCCGAATTCGAGGCGATGATGACGGGCCTCGGGGCGCAAATCGAGACGCCGGAGGCCTAGCGATGACACGCCGGCTCGACTTTTATTACGATCTCCTGTCGCCCTATGCCCATATCGTTCTGGCGCGGCTGCCCGACCTGCCGACGGATGTCGCGGTGCGGCCGCGTGCAATCCTGTTCGGCGCGGTGCTGGCCCATCATGGCCAGCTCGGACCGGCCGAAATCGAAGCCAAGCGTCTGCATACCTATCGCCAGGCGGTGTTTCTCGGGGCGACGCTGGGCCGTGAGACGGTGTTTCCGCCGCGCCACCCCTTCAACCCGCTGGCCGCGCTGCGCCTCCTGGCAGGCGCCCATGACGGCGCGGGCGCGGATCTGGCAACGGTGCGCGGCGCCTTCGATTTCGTGTTTTCGCAAGGCCATCCCGTCGACACGCCGGACGGCCTGGCGGCGCTGGCGGAGCGGCTGGGTCTCGATCCGGCCCTCGCCACGGCGGAAGCCTCGAAGGCCGCGCTGAGTGCGAATACCGAAGACGCCCTCGCCGCCGGCGTCTTCGGCGTTCCGAGCTTCGTGCCTTACGATGCGGACGGAGTGGCGGGACCGGTCTTCTGGGGCGTCGACGCGTTCGATATGCTGCTCGCCTTTCTCGACGAACCGGCAATCTTCGAGCGCCCGCCCTATGCGGCGTTGAACCATGTCAAGATCGGCGTCCGGCGCGAGAAGGCGAACCGCGCATGATCGCGGCGATCTTCGCCATCGTGTTCTTCTCGCCGGTCGCCTTCATCTACGGCCGCTATCGCGCGCGACATCTTCGGGCGCGGTCGGGGACGCTCGGCAGCCGTCTGGCCGCGCTTTTGCCGATGCCCGCCTTCCTGGCCTTCTGCGGCGTGATCGCGGTGATCTATCAGACCGAAAAGGGCGCCGCCGAGCGGCTGGCGCTGCGCGGCGAGATCGCACCGCCGGGGCTCTTCGACACCGGCAGTGGCGTTATCGATTTCGCGCTGCGCGTCGCCCGCTGGATCGGCGAACTCGAGCTGATCCTGTTCATGGTCGCCGCCCCGTTTCTGCTCGGCGCCGTCGTCGCCGCGATCCTGCTGGTGCTGGACGCGCGCGGCACCCTCGCTCTCGACCCGCCGGTTCCCGAAATCGAGCCGAACCTGCCGTCCAACACGGATCACGCCCCATGACCGAGCCACTGACGATTGCCATCGACGGACCCGCGGCCGCCGGCAAGGGCACTCTCGCCAAGCGGCTGGCGGAGCATTACGACCTGCCTTATCTCGACACCGGCCTGCTCTACCGCGCCATCGGCAAGCTCGCTGACGATTGCGGCATCGACCTCGACGACGCCGCGGCGGTGGGGCCGATCGCCGAGCGGCTCGATACATCGCATCTCGACGACGGCAGCCTGCGCGGCCGCGAAGCCGGGGAACTCGCCTCGCGCGTCGCCGTGCATCCGCAAGTCCGGTCGGCCCTGACCGCGTTTCAGCGCAATTTCGCGTCGCGGCCGGAAGGCGCGGTGCTCGACGGGCGCGACATCGGCACGGTGATCTGCCCGAACGCGCGAGTGAAGATCTTCGTCACCGCCTCGGCCGAGGTCCGGGCGCGTCGGCGGACCGACGAACTCGCCGCCAAGGGCCGCGACGTCGCCTATGAGCGGATTCTCGCCGAAGTCCGCGAGCGCGACGCGCGCGACGCCGGGCGCAGCGTCGCGCCGTTGAAACCGGCGACCGACGCGCACTTGCTGGATACCAGCGAATTGGATATAGAAACGGCGTTCCGTGCGGCCTGCGCGATCATCGACCGGTCCCTGGCCTGACGGAACGGAGTGTAGGGGCGGCCGTTCGTAAGAAGGCACGCCCTTTTCGGCTATCGGCCAACGGCTTGTCCTCCGCCTGATTTTTTCGGCACCGGATATCTCCACGGCCCGCCATGCTTCGATCAATCCTGCCCGGCCGCGGTCTTGCGCGCCGAACGGCGCGGTGCCGCAACGGCGAAACCGCTCCGGGCCTCTCCCGTTTTCGGGATGGGCCGGACCGCGACATCGGGCGAAACGCAATGTCTGACCCGGGGCCTTCGCCCCACGGCGCGCCGCTTTCCCACGGATAGTGGGAGAGTTCCCAAGGAGTAGGAATGTCTAACTTAAACCCGTCCCGCGAAGATTTCGCCTCGCTGCTCGAAGCCTCGTTCCATGAACAGGACGTCGCCGAAGGCGCCGTGGTCAAGGGCACCGTCGTCGCGATCGAAAAGGACATGGCCGTCATCGATGCCGGCCTGAAGGTCGAGGGCCGCGTCGCCCTCAAGGAATTCAGCGTCAAGGGCAAGGAGAGCGATCTCAAGGTCGGCGACGTCGTCGAGATCTATGTCGAGCGCATCGAGAACGCGCTGGGCGAAGCCGTCTTGTCGCGCGACAAGGCGCGCCGCGAGGAAAGCTGGGTCAAGCTCGAGAAGCAGTTCGAAGCTGGTGAAAAGGTCGAAGGCCAGATCTTCAACCAGGTCAAGGGTGGCTTCACCGTCGACCTCGACGGTGCCGTTGCCTTCCTGCCGCGCTCCCAGGTCGACATCCGGCCGATCCGCGACGTCACGCCGCTGATGAACACGCCGCAGCCTTTCCAGATCCTCAAGATGGACAAGCGCCGCGGCAACATCGTCGTCTCGCGCCGCACCGTCCTCGAAGAGAGCCGGGCGGAGCAGCGCTCCGAGATCGTCCAGAACCTCGAAGAGGGTCAGACCGTCGACGGCATCGTCAAGAACATCACCGACTACGGCGCCTTCGTCGACCTCGGTGGCATCGACGGCCTGTTGCATGTGACCGACATGGCCTGGCGCCGCGTCAACCATCCGACCGAGATCCTGCAGATCGGCCAGACGGTGAAGGTCCAGATCATCCGGATCAACCAGGAGACGCACCGCATCTCGCTGGGCATGAAGCAGCTCGAGGCCGATCCTTGGGACGGCATCGGCGTCAAGTATCCGATGGGCGTCAAGGTCACCGGCCGCGTGACGAACATCACCGATTACGGCGCGTTCGTCGAGCTGGAGCCGGGCATCGAAGGCCTCATCCACGTCTCCGAGATGTCCTGGACGAAGAAGAACGTCCATCCGGGCAAGATCCTCTCCACGTCGGAAGAGGTGGAGGTCGTGGTTCTCGAGGTCGACCCGAACAAGCGTCGCATCTCGCTCGGTCTCAAGCAGACGCTCTCCAATCCTTGGGAGTCGTTCCGCGACCAGTTCCCGATCGGCACGATCGTCGAGGGCGAGGTCAAGAACAAGACCGAGTTCGGCCTGTTCATCGGGCTCGACGGCGATGTCGACGGCATGGTCCACCTCTCCGACCTCGACTGGAACCGTCCGGGTGAGCAGGTGATCGAGGAGTTCAACAAGGGTGACATGGTCAAGGCGCAGGTGCTCGACGTCGATATCGACAAGGAGCGCATTTCGCTGGGCATGAAGCAGGTTGGCGGCGATCCGTTCGTCGAGGCGGCGGAAGCCGGCGACGTGCGCCGCGGCGCCGTGGTCACCTGCGAGGTCACCGAGGTGAAGGACGGCGGTCTGGAAGTGAAGATCGTCGATACCGATCTCACCTCCTTCATCCGCCGGTCGGATATCGCCCGTGACCGCGACGAGCAGCGCCCCGAGCGTTACTCGGTCGGCCAGAAGATCGACGCCCGCGTTACGCAGTTTGACAAGAAGGCCCGCCGCGTCGGCGTGTCGATCAAGGCGCTGCAGATCGCCGAAGAAAAGGAAGCCGTCGCGCAGTTCGGTTCGACCGACTCGGGCGCTTCGCTCGGCGACATTCTCGGCGCGGCCCTGAAGGGACGCGGCGACGAGGAATAGGCTCTACGGCCGTCACAGTCCGCGCCCTCGGGCGCGGGCCGTTCCACGTGAGTCAGAAAAGCCCGCGACGAG
>NZ_JAYXIH010000055.1:0-20575 GCF_036016755.1 Aurantimonas sp. A3-2-R12
TCAAGGTGACCGTTCCTAAGTGGTCCAATACCGGCACAACGTTGCGGCTTCGCGAGAGAGGAATCCGCAACCACAAGACCGGTCAGCGCGGGCATCAGCTGATCACCCTTAAAATCGTCCTTCCCGCGGCCGAGGAGCCCGAACTGGTCGCGTTTCTGGAGACATGGGAACCAAAGAACCGCCTGGACCCGCGCAAGGAGATGCTGACATGACGGGTATCGACGCGCTTGTCGCGGCCATCTCGGCGCTGCAGCGAAACGATCTCGAGGCTTGGCTCCGCGATGAACTCGTTTCGGCCGAGTCGGATGCGGGGCCCCTCACCTTCTCGGACATGGAATGCGCCCGGGTCCGCTTCATCTGCACGCTGCACTACGACCTGGAGATCGACGCGGAGACGCTGCCGGCGGTCTTGTCTTTGGCCGATCAGCTCTATGAGACCCGGCAACGCCTGTTGTCGCTGACCGCCGCTGTCGCGGCGCAGGACGAGCCCATCCAGAAGGCGATCATCGCGGCTCTGTCGCCGGGCAACCGATCGCCTGAGACGGAGTGACGGCAAGGTGGACCGGAGGGACTGAGATGTTCATCGTGGAGATGCCGCGTATCAAACAGAACATCAGATTTATGATCTCAGGCATTGGCCAAGCGTAGGCCGTACCATAGTATGGAAAGGCGGAAGGTGAAGCTCGATCACCCGCCATTCCTCATCAGCCAGATCGCTCAGGCGGCACCACGAAAAGGTTGGGTTTGCCCTCGGCCATTTCCTTAAGACGCCCATCGACTTGATCCATGTCAAACCCCGCGAACGACACCGCGCCTAGCGTCCACCATGGCCAGCGCGCCGGCTCACGGACGGTGCAAATGATCCGAACGGGAGTGGATTCGATGGATCCGCGACTGCCCATCTTTGGACACATCTCGCGGCAGCTCGGCGTACCATACTCCCTCATCGAAAGGAGACCAGCATCATGAAATTCCGGGTAACAGCCCTCGCGGTCGCTGCGATTCTCGCCGTCTTCCCTGCCTTTGCGGGAGAGATCGACAGCAGCGTCGATGCCCGCGCTCTGCCGAAGGGCAAGACAACGCCACTCGGGCTCTACCTGACGCCCGAGGACGCGCACGCGGCCCTGACCGAGGAGCCAGGCATCGTCTTCATCGACGTCCGCGACCCGCTTGAAATCAACTTTGTCGGCAATGCCGAGGGGACGGACGCCAATGTTCCGCTTGCCTTCGCCACGCACAATTTCGACCCCAAGCGCGGCGGCTATGCGATGGCGCGCAATCCGGACTTCGTCGCCGGCGTCGACGCCGTGATCGCTGCAGAGGGGCGGGACAAGGGCGATCCCGTCTTCGTGATGTGCCGCTCCGGCGGGCGATCTGCGGAGGCGGCGGCGGCACTGGCTAAAGCCGGCTACAGCAATGTCTGGAGCATCGTCGAGGGCTTCGAAGGCGATTCCGACAACGCGACCGGCCGGCGCGACGTGAATGGCTGGCAGAACGCCGGGCTTCCCTGGTCCTACAAGCTCGATGCCGAAATTGCCTGGCGGCCGGCAGGAGAGAAATAGGGAGCCGACACATGCACAAGGCGACCATAATGGTGCGTAAGGGTAATCCGAGGGCATCGAAGACGCGCTGAGCCTGTCGGAAGACGGCGCTTGAAGCCCGTCACACCCCGGGGAAACCCGCCGGGAAAGGTAAACCATGCGGATTCTCACAGTACGATCGGCTCGGCCCCGACGGCGTCCGGTTGTGATGCTGGGCGCGCGCCGACCGGCGTTCAGCCTGTTCGTCGGCGTGTTCGCCGTCCTCGCCCGGCGGTGCGGCGTAACGCCCCCCTTCACAGAGATTGAATCAGATCAAGACGATCAGATGAACCATTTATGGGGACGCGCCCCAGGGCTCCGGCAACCTTAAAATCGCTATCCGCTGAGCTACCATGCCGGAGACACGGCCTCGACACCGGCAGAATTGGAACCGCACCGCCAAATCTTGCACGGCACCTCGGATACGGCGGCGTCTAACTGTTTGAGAAATATGGTGGGCCCGGTAGGACTCGAACCTACAACCAAGCGGTTATGAGCCGCCGGCTCTAACCAATTGAGCTACAGGCCCCACGCGCCCTGCCCTAGCGCATACGCCGCAGCGCCTCAAGGCGCCAAACACTTCGGCGCCGGCTTTTCTTCCAATCTCCGCTTTGACGCCGCAATGGCAGCCTAGCAAGATCGGCGATACCCTTCGAACCGGAGTTCCGCGCCCATGCGAAACCGTCACCGCAATCTGATCGCCGCCCTCCTCGTGCTGGCGACACCGGTCTTGGCCGGCGCGCAGGAGCCCGCCGCACCGTCGCCGCGAACTCTGGTCGTCACCGGCACCGGCGAGGCGACGATGAAACCCGATCTCGCCATCGCATCGTTCACCGTGCTGCGTTCGGCCGAGACGGCGCGCGCCGCGCTCGATCAGGCCAATGTGGCGATGAGCGAGGTCACCGCCGGCATGCGCCAATTCGGGGCCGAGGACCGCGACCTGCAGACCTCCGGCTTTTCGATCGCACCGCAATACCGCTACGACAACCAGCGCCCTGACGGCGTCCAGAACCCGCCGGCCATCGTCGGCTACGAGGTCCGCAACACGCTGACCGTCCGGGTCCGCGACCTCGCCCGCCTCGGCGAGATTCTGGACCGGGCGGTCACGCTCGGCGTCAACCAGGGCGGCGACATCAGCTTCGCCGTGGCCGAACCGCGCCTGGCTCGTGATGCGGCCCGTAAAAAAGCCGTCGCCGACGCGGGCGCGACCGCCGAGCTGCTGGCCGAGGCCGCCGGCGTCACGCTCGGCCCGGTGCGGGAGATCAGCGAGGATCTTGGAGTGATCCCGCCGATGCCGCTCAACCGGTCGATGAAGATGATGGCGGCGGAAGCGGCGCCGAGTGTTGTTCCCGTCGAGACCGGCGAGAACACCTTCACCGCCAGCGTGCGGATGGTCTACGACATAAGCGACTGAGGCGGCGGGGCCGTCCGGGCGACGGGGGAAATTCGCCTGCGGACGCCCTTGCCGGACCCAGCGCTCAGCGGCGGCGGAAGCTCAGCACCGGGCAGCCCGGCTCGCGGGCGAAGCGCACGATGGCGCGGTCGCCGCGCGAGCGGCCGGCAACCACGACGGCGCGGCGATTGGCGCGAATCACGCGGGCGCGGTTGACCCCCATGCGGCTGGCCTTGCGCACGGCACGGCGGGGCTGGCAGGCCGGCCGGTATTCGCGAGAATCCCGGTAGCGCCGGCCATCGCGATAGCTCCGGCCATGAACCGGCTGGGCGCGCTCGCCGATGGTGATGCCAAAGCGGAATCCGTCGGCAGCGGCCGGCGCGGCGGTGGTGGCGACGCCGCCGGTGGCGAGCGCGGCAACGACGAGGATCGAGCGGGTCAGGGACTTGAACATGGGTTGGTCTCCATTCGGGTCGGCGCGATTTCGACTGTCGCGGACCACGGTTTCGCGGGGGGCGATCGCCGCCGGTCGAGCCGGTCCTGCGATCATTCGCCAACACTTCGCCGGTGAATGACCAGACCCTAGGAGATGGCGCGTGAATGCCCCCGGAACCCGGCGTTCATCCAAGGTTCAGTCTTCGCACCAGTGACGGGTCAGATGCAGGAGAAAGGCGAACATGCCGACGACGGTCAGATCAGTCGCGTGGGTCCAGTCGCCCTGGCACAGCGATTGCGGATCGCGGAGAATCTCGGTCTGGCAACGGCCGGTTTTCCGGCAGGCCTTCATCCGGCAGGAGGCGGGCAGCTCGTGCAGATTCGCTGCCGTTCGCACCGCCAGTTCCAGCGCGTTGCAGGTGATCTCCGGCCAGGTCTCGGGGCCGGCGACGTCGGGCTTGTCCGCGGCAGATTTGGTCATGGTCAGGGCTCCTTGAAAAATTTCCACGCGCCTTTGTCTTCGCGCCCGGTTTTCGGGGCGAAGGATCGGGAAGCGGACGCATGGCGAACGTCGCTATGCTGATGAGTGGGTGACGCTTGCCATGCGCCCGCCGGCTGCTTGCCCCGGACCCGACGCTCCGCCCTTCGACACGCTCAGGACGAAGCCGGTCTGCAAAGGGCCCGGATGTGGGGGTTCATCACCCAGCCGCGCCACCGCAGCGCGACCCATCCGGCACCGTCCTCCCTCCACGCGCATCCGGTTCATGACCCGTGTTCCCGCGAGGGCGATGGGAGAAGGATAACGGTGGCGCGGGAGACGGGGAGAAAATTCTTAGAGGGGCGGGGCGGGAGGCCCGGATTGCAACGGTTTGGCGGTTTCAACGGCTTGGAATGGATCCTCGGGTCAAGCCCGAGGATGACGACCTCGTTGGACGGCATCGCCAATCGCCTCCGCAGGCGTCCCACCATTCCCAAATGCGCGCCCTCCGCAGGCGTCGCACCGTCCCGAAACGCGCGTCATCCTCGGGCTTGACCCGAGGACCCATGCCTCGGCATTTCCCTTGCCGCTCCGGTGGAGGACAGCGCTACCAGCCCATGCCGCGATGAAGCTCGGTCCAGTCCGGGTTAATCGATTCGACCAGATCGATCTTCCACCGCCGGGGCCAGCGCTTCAGCGACTTCTCGCGCTGGATGGCGTCGCGAATGTCGTCATGCTCCTCGTACCAGACGAGGCGTGTCACGCCATAGGCTTTGGTGAAGCCGCGCAGCTGACCGGATTTATGCTCGAAGACACGGCGGGAGAGGTCGGCGGTGACGCCGATATAGAGCGTGCCGCCTTTCTTCGACGCCATGATGTAGACGTGGCCGGACATCGCCAAAGCTTCGATCGGACGACGAACGGCGTCAAGCAGCGCGAGCGCCCTGAACGCGCCTTTCGCCTTTGCAGAATGGTCTGGGCCGGGGCGACGAAATCGTGCCCTTCGGTTCGGTAGGCGACTACTGACAACTCGTTGCCGTTTCATTGCAGACCATGTCACCGTTACCCATGATGACGCCCGACGTTTGAACCGGTCTGCGCTGGGCACTCTGGTTGGCCATGGCGCTCGCAATACCCGCCGCTTGGTTGATGACATTCGTCGCCACACACCCCGACAAGAGCGAAGCCTGAACGGTCAACAGTCCTGCAAATAGTAGTTTCATGGTAGTTCTTCCCTAACGCCATCTCAGGAGATCAAACACAGTTCGGCGGTGCCTGCAAGCATCGGGCGCGTGCGTCCTATCTCGTGGTTTGACTCCAACACTTGGAACCCTCGATTTCTCGCCGCGATGATTTCATCGGGATCGGCTCGCCAGACGAATGGCTTGGGGTCGTTTGCGTTATATTCGACGATGAAGCGATTGATGGCTGTCTGGAGATCAACCCCGGATCGGAAGACACCGTGCTTCAGGCGGCGGCCGGACTACCAGATTCCGCGTTTCGCCAAGGGCAAGGCGGCCAGGACCGGCGAACTGGCGCTCGGCGAGGCGGTGGTGGTGATCGCCGCCGGCCGGCCGATGAGCGCGGCGGAGATCGCGCGCTGCTTCAAGCGCGGCGGGAGGCGGATCGAGCCAAGGGTGGAACAGGCGCTGACGGTGCTGGCGCGCTACGGCCATGTCAGCGCGCTGGAGGGCGGCCTCTTTGCCGCGCGGCGGGCGGCATAAGGCGCGGCGGTTCCTTCTCCCCTTGTGGGAGAAGGTGGCCGAGCCAAGCGAGGTCGGATGAGGGGTGCGGCGGCTACTCCGTCGAATCATCCGGCCCGATCCGACGCTGAAAACCCCTCATCCGCCCCTTCGGGGCACCTTCTCCCACAAGGGGAGAAGGGGGCGTCAGTTCCGATGGAAGCTCGCGGTTTGCATGCCGCCGCCCGGCAACGCCGTGCACTCAGCCGAGATGCGGTCGCCGCCCACCGTATCGACGAGAAGATACGAATAGTCGGTCTGCAATTGTTGGCCGGGTTCGTTGTGGCAATTGCGGACACCGATATTGCCGTCGCCAGGCAGTACAACGATAGCGTTTCCTGTTGCGACCACCTGGCGCTCGACGGAGTCATGGATTTCGATCATCGCGAATTCTCCTGTGGTGGGATGTCGAAGCGCGGCTTCGACGGGTTGACGAAGGTTTCTCTCGCTTGACTTTCGTTCCTTGCAGCGCCGCCTGGGGAGTTAGAGCGGTGCGTCCATTCGGACGCACAAAGGGCGCTCTAACACTTTGATTAAGCATCGGAATAATCCAAAAACCGGATTCCACTTTTTGGTCCGATGCTCTAGAATCCCAACGGTCGGTTGTGGCCCGGCTCCAAGACGAGCAGAGGCTTCAGTTCGGTGTTCGGCGGGATCGCCTTCGCCCAGAGCGCCCCGGCGGGCCACTGCCAGCCGGCGTCGATGTCGAAACCGATCGTGTCGTCGGCCAGATCAGTCGCGATGAGGACGCTTCGCCCCAGGCTTTTGGCCATGAAGACGCTCAGATCATAGGTCGATGTGGCCCACATCAGCAGGATCGAGGCCGTGGGCTCGATCACGACTTGCGCTCCGACCTCGATATCGAAGCCGCTGTAGGGAACGGCCGGTCCATCGTTGGCCGGAAACATGGCGGCGGCAGACAGACCGCAGACCATGGCGCGCTCGGCCTTGCTCAGAACCGTGACCGCCCCGGCCGTTCCGCCGGACTTGGGTTCGATGCCGGTGGTCGAAACCTCGGCGAGTTCCCCCTCGCGGATCGCCGCCTGATCGCCGGCGAAGACGGCATGATCGACGGCGATCCTATCGAGTGAGATGTAGACGCTGAAATGACGCGGGGATGGATCGACGGAAATCGTATCGACGAACTGCGCGTCCCCAAGGCGGCTTGCGACCAGCGGCACGCCGCTTTTGTTCGAGCTGATGACCTGTCGAAAGCCATAGAGCTGGAAGCCGCTCGCCTTGAGCCGCGCCGCGCTCCCATCCGCCAGCTTGATCGTCAGCGTCCCGCCAGCCATTTCGGCCTCCCCGATCTGCATTGGAATGCCCGATGCGCGTTCCGCGCGGCCCGCAAGCCGCGCGAAGCGAGCCTCGACAGGCGTTGATCAGGCGGCGGCCCTGTGCCGGCGCAGGCGCGCGGAGCGCGCCAGGCCGCTGTCCTGTTCAATCAGAAGGTCGCCCAGAACAGCCTTGGCCGGCGTTGGCTGAGCCCAGGTGGCGTCATTCCAGTTCCAGCCGTCATTGAGCACGTAGCCGACCGACCGGCTCTTAATGCCGTTGACAGCGGGTGCGCTGGTCAAATCGACCAGCAACCCTTGCGAGAAGGATTGATAGATGACCTGCCCGGTATTGAACTTGGCGGTCGCGAACATCAGCAGGACCTTCTCGATCGGGGCGATCAACTCCTCGGTCATGCCGTGCAGGGTCAACGCACACATCGGCACGAAGACGCCCTCGGCCTCCTGCGACAGGCCGCTCGTCCACTGGCCGCCGGAGACCGGGTTCGACAAAGTCACCACGCCGTCCTCGCCGGACGACGCCGCGCTCAGGTTGCCGTCCTTGTCGACGGTGATGGTCTGCCCCAGGTTGACGGCCAGGTCCGTCTCCGCGTCGATGCTGCCGTTGGGCACGATGGCGCTGGTCGATACGTAAGCCTGGTAACTCTCGGTCCAGTCGACCTTTGTCGTCTGCATGAAGGTCTGGGTCTTGAACCACAAAACCGGCTCGGCGCCCCCCGCCGTGGTCTTTACCGATTTGAACGCGAAGAGCGACCAGCCCTCGTTCTTGAGGGTGGTGATGTCGGGACCGGACAAAGTGATCTGGATTTCATAAGGTGTCGTCATCGAAATTCTCCTTGGCTGAGGGGAATCGCGCGCGGCTGGAACAAAGCTTCTCCGACCGGCGACTGGTTGCGAGCCACACAGCGGAATCACAACCTAGCCAAGCAATTATTAAACATAATTACAATTTTTAGTTGTATTTCTATTGCATGTAGCGCATGCCGTAACGGAATTTATTGCGCAGGAAAGAAGGGCGAGACTTCTCTTCAATGCTCGATGGCGGTCATGCGTTCGAGCAGCACAGCGAGGACGCTCGCCGTCGTCGCCATGTCCCGGCGAGTGATATCCTGGAACAAAATCCTGGCCGCCTCGGCGGAATCCGCCATCGGAAGCTTGTGCTGCGTCATGCTTCCTTGTCCGGTCAGCAGCCAGTCGATGGAGATATCGAGGGTTTGACAAAGAGCGATCAGGTGGGGGACGGAAATGGCCAGGCCTTGTAGCCAGCGACTGATCGCGCTTTCATGCACGCCCAGTTCGACCGCAAGTGCGTAATGCTTGCCGATCTGGCGCGCCTGCAATGCGGCCTTGAGACGTGTTCCCCAATGGTCCACGGCGACGTCCTCGTTATGATGGGCTTCGGAGCACTCTCCTTTGTTACTGAAGCCGCCCCCACAAACCGAGACCGCACGGACAAAGGGCGCTCCCCGGATCCCGGAAAACGCTCTTTCCCGACGAGGAACAGCATGGAAAACCTCAACGGCCTTCCCTGAGATAGTAAAAAGAAGGGCACTGGTCCTCAGCCGCCGAACAGGCGCTCGCCCTGCTCGTCGATCACCTGGCGGGCCTTGATCAGCGAAAACCGCGCCGCCTCCTCCTCGGAGGCAAACAGATCGGCGCGGATCAGCCGGCGGGTCTTCGTCTCGCCGCCGATCTCCTTTGTGATCGTTGCGGCCAGCCGGTATTGCCCGCCCTCTGCCATCGGCGTCGCGGCGATGGAAAAACCCTCATAGGTTTCCTCGGCGGCGACACGCGGCGCACTCGGTTCGGTGGCAGCGGTGCCGCCAAACAGCTTTTTCAGGAAAGACATCGGCTGGGGTTCCGTTTCCGGGAGAGCGGCGTGGATCGCGGCCGAACCGGCAGCTTCAGCGCCGGTCGGTCAGACATGGCCAGTCAGGTCGAGGCGAAGCTGCGGGACGCGGAGCGCCTGCAGCGCGGAAGTAGCGGCTTGGTCGCGGACGAGGCGGTAGCCGGTCGGCGTCGGCTGGCGGTGAACGCGGGTCTCGAGCCGCACGGCGTCGACGACCCAGAGCTCCTCGATGCCAAAGGCGGCGTAGATGCCCGCCTTGCGGCCGCGGTCCCAGGCAAGACTCGTGTCGGAAATCTCGATTGCCAGGAGACAGGTCGCGCCGTTCAGCCCCTCAAGGCCGACCGCCTTGTCGTAGACGACGAAGTCAGGTTCGAGGAAGGTGTCCTCCGACAGGCGGAAGGTCGTCTCGGGGGTGAAGGCGAGGTCATCGGGAAGCTGGCGGGCGAGTTCGCGGTTCACGAACGTCTTCAGCCGCTCGTGGCGGATCCCCTTGGGCGACATCGGCACGATCTCCCCGCCGATCAGCTCGAACCGCTCATGCGCGTCGATCACGCCGGCGGCGACGAAGGCCTCGATCTCGACGACCGTAAACGGGCGCCGGCGCAGGCCCTCGGCAGCCTGGGTCGTGCGAGGCTCGGGCGGATCGTTGAGCAGCCGGCGGTGGTGTACGGTCATCGCGGCAATGCTAGCACAGGCAGGCCCCGGCGTCAGCTGTCGAGGAAGCTCCTGAGCTTGCGCGAGCGGCTCGGATGTTTGAGCTTGCGCAACGCCTTGGCCTCGATCTGGCGAATGCGCTCGCGGGTCACCGAGAACTGCTGGCCGACCTCTTCCAGCGTGTGGTCGGTGTTCATGCCGATGCCGAAGCGCATGCGCAGGACGCGCTCCTCGCGCGGCGTGAGCGAGGCGAGGACGCGGGTCGTCGTCTCGCGCAAATTGCCCTGGATCGCGGCGTCGATCGGCAGCACCGCGTTCTTGTCCTCGATGAAATCGCCGAGATGGGAATCCTCCTCGTCGCCGACCGGCGTTTCGAGGGAGATCGGCTCCTTGGCGATCTTGAGGACCTTGCGGACCTTTTCCAGAGGCATGGCGAGCTTTTCGGCCAGCTCCTCCGGGGTCGGCTCGCGGCCGATCTCGTGCAGCATCTGACGGCTCGTGCGGACGATCTTGTTGATCGTCTCGATCATGTGCACCGGAATGCGGATGGTGCGGGCCTGATCGGCGATCGAGCGGGTGATTGCCTGCCTGATCCACCAGGTCGCGTAGGTGGAAAACTTGTAGCCGCGCCGGTACTCGAACTTGTCCACCGCCTTCATCAGGCCGATATTGCCTTCCTGAATGAGATCAAGGAATTGCAGGCCGCGGTTCGTGTATTTCTTCGCGATCGAAATGACCAGACGCAGGTTCGCCTCGACCATTTCCTTCTTGGCCTGACGTGCCTCGCGCTCGCCCTTCTGGACCATGTGGACGATGCGGCGGAACTCGGTGATTTCGAGACCGGTCTCGGTGGCGAGATTCTGGATCTCCTGGCGCAGCGCCTTGATCTGGTCCTTCTCCGACTGGACCAGCTTGAGCCAGCCCTTGCCGGAGAGATTGGCGATGTGGCGGGTCCAGTTGGGATCGAGTTCCGAGCCCTGATACTCGCGCAGGAACTCGTCGCGCTTGACACCGTGGGATTCGGCAAGGCGCAACAGCCGGCCCTCGTTGCCGACGAGCCGCTTGTTGATGTCGTAGAGCTGGGCGACCAGAGCGTCGATGCGGTTCTGGTTGAGCGAAAGGCTTTTCACCGCCGTGATCAGCTCTTCCTTCAGCTTCTTGTAGGAGCGCTCCTGGCTGGGCGACAGGGTGCCCTGCGCGGCGAGACGATTTTCGACCTGCTGGTCCTGGAGCTTGCGCAGCCGGCGATAGGCGTCGGCGATCTGGTCGAAGATCTCCATGACCTGCGGCTTGATCTCGGCCTCCATCGCGGCGAGCGAGAGGTTGTTCTCGAGGTCGTCGTCCTCTTCTTCCTCTTCCTCGCCGGGAGCCCGGGCGCCGGGCTGAGGCGTGCGAACCGGCTGCGGCGTGGTGCCGTCGGCCGAAGGTGGCGGAGGAGTCGGGGTCTTGGCCTCGGGGCCGGCATAGGTCGCCTCGAGATCGACGATCTCGCGCAGCATGATGTTGCCGTCGTTCAGTTCGTCGCGCCAGATGATGATCGCCTGGAACGACAGCGGGCTTTCGCAAAGCCCGGCGATCATCGTCTCGCGGCCGGCCTCGATGCGCTTGGCGATGGCGATCTCGCCCTCGCGCGACAACAGCTCGACCGAGCCCATCTCGCGCAGATACATCCGCACGGGGTCGTCGGTCCGGTCGCCGGCTTCCTTTTTGGTGGTGGTTGCGACCTGGGTCCGTCCGGGGCTCGCGACCTCGGTGGATTCGGAGGTCTCGGCGTTGTCCTCGGCTTCGCCGTCCTCGTCGCTCTCCACCACATTGATGCCCATGTCGCTGAGCATCGACATCATGTCCTCGATCTGCTCCGACGTGACATCGTCGGCCGACAGCATCGAATTCAGCTTGTCCATGGTCACAAAGCCGCGTTTTTTCCCGGCCTTGATCATCTTTTTGACGGCATCGTCGGACAGATCGAGCAAAGGTCCGTCTGGCGCGGCCGCGTCCGGCCGCTCCTCGATCGGCGCTTCGCTTTCTTTGGCCTTGGTCGCCATGCGCAATCTTCTCCAGTTCGCGAGCAGGGACGCGCCGCTAGACGCGGACCATCGACGCTGCGGTCATCTTGGCTGCCTTTATACGGCAGCAGCCGTAAACGTTCGCTTAACCATAGTGCGACAGCAGCCGGGCTGCATCCCGAGGAAAGCGTCGCATGCTATCAAGGAAGCCTCACGGCGCCCTCAAAAGGGGGCGGGTTGCGAAAAATTCAAGCGCAAGGATCAGGGAATGATCCCGACGGTCGCCGTCATATGATGCGTCAAGGGGTTAAAGGCAATGGTTCGCCGCCCAACGAGTCCCAACATGGTATCCGACGGAAACTGTGCGGCCCGCGTCAGATCGCCTTGGCGGGGCGCCCGGACAATGTTCCGAATCCGTCGATCAACGCCTCGGTGCCGTCCACCCGCTCGATCTCGCGTTTCACCTCAATCAGATGCGCAAACGACGCTTCCGAGGATTCGCGTCCGAGCGCTTCCTCGGCGTTCTTCAGTTCCAGACTTAGGGATCGCGAACGGTGTTGCAAGTGCAATGCCTGGCGCACGGCTTCCCGCGCGTCCTCGGGCGCGGCATCGGAAAGGAACGGCCAAAGCCTGACCTGCCGGGCCTTGGCCTCGTAGGCGTCGAAAATTTCGCGCGCGCCACGCCGGGCGAGTTCCGCCAGCAGCGCCTCGCGATCGGCGGGCGGGGCTTCGGCATAGGCGTCGAGGACCGAGGATCGCAGGCGGTCGAGATCGCCCTCCGGCAAGTCCAGATCGGCGAAATAGTCGAACGCCTCATGGATCAGGACCGGATGGTTCACGAAACCGAGGACGATCGCGATCTCGCGCAAGGAGGGCTCCGGCACGCGCAACGGCTTGGTGAGACTGGAGCGGGCCAGCCGGTCGGAGATCGCCGAACGCCGCCCTCCCCCCGCCGGGCCGCGACCGGACGAACCGGCGGGGTCGTCGCGGCGGCCGCGCGCGTTGTTGCGATCCTTGCCGCCGCCATGACCGCCGCTACCGGCGAAAAACGACCGCAGCCGTTCGTCGGCATCCTGCAGATAATGCCGGCGCACGCTCTCGTCGCCGACTTGGCGCAGCAGAGCTTTCAGCCGATGTTCCAGATCGGCGCGGCGCTCGGGCGTGTCGAACAGACCGCTGGCCGTCTCGCGCATCCATAAAAGGTCGGCGAGCGGCCGCGCCGCGCCGAGCAGATCCCGCACGGCGTCCGGGCCGCCCTCGCGCACCAGATCGTCGGGATCCTTGCCGTCGGGCAGCAGCGCAAAGCGCAGCGAGCGGCCCGGCTTCAGCGCCGGAAGCGCCAGCTCGGCGGCGCGGTGCGCGGCCTTCAGCCCCGCCGCGTCGCCGTCGAAACACAGGATCGGCTCGCCGGTGGTCCGCCACAACAGGTCGAGCTGGCGCTCGGTCAGCGCCGTGCCGAGCGGGGCGACGGCGTGTTCGATGCCGGCCTGGGCGAGCATGATCACGTCCATATAGCCCTCGACCACGACGAGGGTTTCGGCGGCCCGCGCCGCGCGCCGGGCGCGGGCGTGATTGAACAGCACCTGGCCCTTGTGGAAGATCTCCGATTCCGGGGAATTGAGATATTTCGCCTGGGCGTCGGCCGCCATCGCGCGGCCGCCGAAGGCGATGGTGGCCTCGCGCAGATCGGTGATCGGGAACATGATGCGGTCGCGGAAACGGTCGTAGGAGACGGCGATCTCCTCGCCGTGGACGACGAGCCCGGTGGCCTCGATCTCGGCCTTTCCGACCCCCTTGGCGGCCAGATGCTCCTTCAGCCGGTTGCGCGAATTCGGCGCGTAACCGAGGCCGAACTGCTTCTGGGTCTGCGGATGGAGGCCGCGATCGCGCAGATAGGCCCGCGCTTTTGCGCCGTCCGATTCGTGCAGCGTCGACTGGAAGAACGCCGCAGCGTGGCGCATGGCGTCGAGGATGGTCGCGCGCGCCTCCTCGCGCCGCTCCGCCGCCGGATCGCGGTCGGGCATCGCGAGCCCCGCCTCCCCGGCCAGCCGCTCCACCGCCTCGGGAAAGGACAGGCCCTCGAGCTCGGTCAGGAAGCGGAAATGGTCGCCCGAGACCCCGCAGCCGAAACAATGGTAGCGGCCCTTCTGGTCCTCGCAGTGGAAGGACGGCGTCTTCTCGCCATGGAACGGGCAGCAGGCCCAGTAGTCGCCCCGCCCCGGCTGCGACTTGCGGCGATCCCAGGCGACACGGCGGCCGATCACGTCCGAGATCGGAACCCGGTCGCGAATGTCGTCGAGGAAGGAAGGCGGAAAGCGCATGGGGCCGGTCTGTATGATGGACTGGGCGAAGTAGCTACGGCGGGATGGTCGAAATTCTGAATCTTTCCCTGTCGCCTCCGCCTCACCGGCGCCAGCATAGTCGGTTCGCCTGCTCGCTAACAGGTATGCGTCCTGACGTGCCCCGCTTCGCCATACGCCAAAATCGCGCGATCCCGCGTGACTATAGCCAGATCATGTTCACGGGCGGTGGCGATCATGATCCGGTCCATCGGATCGTTGTGCACCGGCATCGGCAGATAGGACGCCGCCACGAGCACGGCCGGCGACACGCCCTGCACGGTCACACCAGCGGCGTCGACAAACTCCTCGAACCAGCGGAGCGGATGTTTCGTCGATGCCACGCGCCCCTTGGACATGAGCATTCCCAACTCCCACGCGGTCATCACGGAAACGAAAATGCCGGCGCCGCCGGAGCGCGCCGCCAAGATCGCCTCGACAGCGGTTTCGGCGATGGGCGCGTCCTGCGACAGCCAGATGACCGCACAGGTATCCAGCAACAATCCGTCAGCCATCATCGTAACACTGCCCCCACTCGGGGTCGACCGGCCGCGTCAGGTCGACGCCCGCGGCAACCGACAGACTGCCCTTCATGGAGCCGAAGAGACGATCGCGCGCCGGCCCGCCTCCGGTCTGGGCGCTATCGGTGGGTCGAGCGGATCGCGGGCTCCCGTTCGGCACGTTGCTTCGGGGTCCGGCACGCGTGAACACCAGACGTTCGCCGGCAATGTCCACCTGCTCGGTCTGATACCCCGCGCTCAGCCACTGGCGAGTCATGACATTGTTGCGGGGATTGTTGCTCCACCAAGCGCGGTGCATCTTCGATCGCGGCAGCCGGGACCCGACAATTCGTTCGATTTCCGCAAAACTCATCGCAATATGACGGTCAGACCGGCTTTCCAGGTATTGTCCCAAGGGATCATACTTGCTCATGGGAATCCTCCTTTCAATTTTCACACCCTACCAAACACACACACAGTATCAATGAGTGTGTACACACAAGACGAAATTGGGTCTGGATTCGCTCAGAGCAAAGATGCTGCAATCGCTGCCTCCGCCGCGAAAATCCGGCCAACCCCGCCGACCGAGGTGAATCGACAGACCATGCTGCAAGCCATCACCGCCATCTTCGTCTGCCAGCTCGCCGGCGAGGCGATCAGCATCGCCACCGCTCTGCCCCTGCCCGGCCCGGTCATCGGCATGGCGCTTTTATTCGCCGCGCTGCTGATCAAGGGCAATGTTCCGCAAAACCTCGGCGCGGTCGGCGACGGGTTGTTGGCCAATCTCTCGCTGCTGTTCGTGCCGGCCGGCGCCGGCATCATGGTGCATCTCGCCCGGCTGGAAGGCGACGCGCTGGCGATAAGCATTACCCTCATCGTCTCGACGCTGCTGACGATCGCCGTCACCGCTGTCGTGATGAACCGGTTCGGCCCCGGCCGGAAGGAGCGGAACGATGCCTGACCGGCTGACCGACGTCTGGGTCTATCTGGCAGCAAGCCCGTTGTTGTCGCTGACCATGACGCTGATCGCCTATCAGGCGGCGAGCTTCGTCTATCGCAAGGCCGGATCGACGGCGCTGCTCAATCCCGTCCTGGTCACGGTAATCCTCGTCGTCGCGGTGCTGACGCTGACCGGGACAAGCTACCAGACCTATTTCGAGGGGGCGCAGTTCATCCACTTCCTGCTCGGCCCGGCGACGGTGGCGCTGGCGATTCCGCTCTACCGCCAGTTCGACAAGGTCCGCCAGAGCGCCGCCGCCATCGCCGCGAGCCTTCTCACCGGCTCGCTGACGGCGATCATGTCGGCCGTCGGCCTCGGCCTTTTGTTGCGAGCCGACCCGATCAGCCTGATCGCGCTGGCGCCGAAATCGGCGACCGCGCCGGTCGCCATGGGCATCGCCGAAAAGCTCGGCGGCCTGCCCTCGCTGACGGCGGTGCTGGTGATCGCGACGGGAATTCTCGGCGCCGCGCTCGGGCCGGTGCTGCTCGACCGCCTCGGCATTCGCGATCCGGCGGCGCGTGGCTTTGCCCTGGGCACGGCCTCGCACGGCATCGGCACGGCGCGGGCGCTTCAGGAGAGCGAGGTGGCCGGGGCATTCTCCGGCCTCGCCATGGGGCTCAACGCCCTGGCGACGGCGATCATCCTGCCGCTGATCTGGGCGCTGGTGTTTTGAGGGGGATGGCCCCGCCGCAGATCAAGCGCGAAGCTGGTTCAACATCTCCCGGGCCTCGACGAGATCCGGCAAACCTTCACCCTCCGCGATAGCGTCGAGGGCTTCTTCTAGCGCCGCCGCCGATTCCTGCGGTTCGTCGCCCCTGGCCATGCGAAACGCGGCGAGGTCCCGCACGGCGCGCAGCGCGAACCAATGGACCCCTTGCCGGCTCGCGGTGGCACAGGCGCACCGCAAGGCGTCCTCGGCGGCGGCGACGTCGCCATCGCGGAGAAGCCTGCCGCCGTGAAGACGCAGGATTTCCGCCAGCATCATCTCCTCGCCGGCGTGCGCGACGCAAGCAAATGCCTCTTCGATCAGTTCCGTTGCGTCCTGCATACATCCGAGATGAAGAGCCGCATCGGCGGCAACAGCATCCCAGGTCGCCACATGCAGCCGCGCGCCGGTGGCCTTCCACTGCTCGATTCCCCGGCGCGATTGCTGCAGCGTCGAGATACCGCCACCCAGCATCGTTTTCGCCCAGCCGATGAAGACGTTGTCGTGCGCGGTCCAGAAGACAAAGCCGTGCTTCTCGCTCAGCCGCAGGTTTTTCTCCGCTTGGGCGAGGCAGCCTTCCACGTCCCGTCGCAAGAAGAGCATCAGGCTGTGAATGGCGCCGGCGAAGACGCTGGCAATCGGGAGCTCCAGCGCGTCGGCATCGCGGACGGCCGCCTCGATGCGAGCCAATCCCGTGTCGGGCATTCCCTCGATCGTATCCATCCATCCGAGGTAAAGGCGCGCGATCAGTTCCGGACTCTCGCCATGCTCGAAGAGGGTTTGCTCCGGCGACCACGGCGTGGGGTCCGAGAGCACGGCCTCGAAGGCGGCGCGCGCCTCCGGCAGACGACCTTCCGCCTTGCGGTTGGAGCCGAGAGCGCGCTGGGCGAGGCGCTGCCAGTCGCCCCGGCCGCTGATTTCGGCCAGAGCGACGAGCTGATCGGCGAGCGCGGCGCTACGCGTCAGCTCACCCTGATCATAGATGCAGTTCCACAGCGCGCGAAGCACCGTGAAGCGGCAGGAATCGTCCTTAAGCTGCTCGGCAAGCGCGACTGCGGGCGTCAGTGCCGCCTCGACCTCCGGCGAAGCGTAGCCGCGCACCGCGATCAGCGGCACGCTGAGGGCGACGCGCGCGTCGAGTTCCCGCACCGCACGGGCCGGCCCCTCGGGGAGCCGCTCGCAGAGGCCGAGCGCGTTGGAAATGGTGCTGACCGCCTCTTCGTTGGCGCTGCGGTGGGCGGCGGCCCGGCCGGCGGCCACGAAGCGCTCGATCGCCTGTGGAAGATCGCCGGCTTCGGCGGCATGGTACGCGATCAGGCTGTCGGGCGCCCCGTCAGGACGCGCGGCGAGCGCCGCCGCGATGGCTCCGTGGATGGTGCGGCGGCGCGAATGCAACAGGCTGGCGTAGGCCGCGTCGCGGACCAGCGCATGTTTGAAGACATGATGGACGGCGGGAGCGGCACCGCGCCGAAACGCCAGTTGGGCCTCGACCAGCCGGTCGAGTGCCTCGTCGATCTGCGCCTTGGGCAGATCGGCGACGGCGACGAGCAGCGCATAATCGAACTCGCGACCGATGCACGCGGCGATCTGCGCGACTTCCCGCACGCCGGGCAGCCGATCGAGCCGTGCCAGGAGGCTGTCATGCAGGGAAACGGGAATAGCGCCTGGGGAAGCATCGTGGTCACGGGCCTCGACCACGGCCTTGGTCAATTCTTCCACGAAGAGCGGCACGCCGTCGGTACGGGCGATGATCTGTTCCAGCATCTCGCTCGACGCCGACGCCTCGCCGATCAGCTCCTCGATCAATTGCTGAGCGGCGGCGCGGCTCAGTCGATTGAGCGCGAGATGGGTGACATGGGGATGGGCCGCCAGTCGCGGCTCCCCGTCCGGGCGGCTGGTCATCAGGATCATCACCGGCTGGTCGCCGATCGCATCGAGAACCAGGCCGAAGAGCTCAAGGGTCGAGGGATCGGCCCAATGCGCGTCTTCCAGCACCATGAGGACCGGGCGTTTGCGGGCAAGGCCAACGGGCTGGGCGGCAAGCGCCTGCAGGGTGATCATGCGTCGCTGTTGCGGGCCGACCCGTTCGAAACTGTCGGCATCCAGGGGCACAAGCCCGACCGCGTCGGCCAGCGCCGGCAGCGCGCCCCTCGCGTCGCCGTCGCCTTTCGCCAACAGGGCGGTGAGGCGATCGAGATTCTCGGCGTTGCCGGCGTCGGGGTCGAGGCCCGCCGCGCGGCGCAGTTGCTGGATGACCGGCCAGAGCGGCGTGTCGGCATAATAGGGCGAGCATTGCTGCCGAATGCGGAAATGATCGGTCCCTTCCAGACGACGCAGCAATTCCGCCGTGATTCGCGACTTGCCGATGCCGGCTTCACCGGTCAGGAGCACACACTGCCCTTCGCCGCCCCGCGCCAACTCCCAGCGCTCGAGCAAGAGCGAAAGCTCCATGGCGCGGCCGCAAAGCGGCAGCACCCGCTGACCCTCCCTCGCCTCGAAGCGGCTGGCCAGCATGTTTTCGCGCAGCACGCGGAAGGCCTCGACCGGCCGGTCGTAGCCGCGCAGCGTCAACGCCGGCAACGGTGCGACCTCGAAATGTTCGCCGGCGAGCTGACGTGTCGTCCCGGATATGACCAGCGCTCCGGCTGAGGCGATCGCCTGCAGGCGCGCGGCAAGGTTGGGCGTGTCGCCCACGACGGTGCGCTCGCGTGCCTCGTTGTCGCCGATGAGATCGCCGACGACGACGGGACCGCTGGCGCAGCCGACGCGAATGGCCAAGGGGACGCCCCCCGGAGAGGCCAGACGCGCGGCCGCCGCGATGACGGCAAGACCGGCGCGCAGGGCCATCTCCACTTCGTCTTCCCGCACCCGCGGCCAGCCGAAATAGGCCAGCACGCCATCGCCCATGAATTTGGCGACGTGGCCTCCGAATCTGGCGATTTCCCCGGAGACGGTGTTCTGGAACGTACGGATAACGGCCGCCATGTCTTCCGGGTCGAGCCGCGCGGCGAGTTCGGTGGAACCGACGAGGTCGACGAACATGACCGTGATCTGCCGCCGTTCGGCGGCGCCGTCCGCGGACGGGCCGACGCTTTCGTCAGGCGGCGCCGGCATCTCCTCGTGAAGCGCCTTGAGCAGCCGCCGGCGCTGGCCGAGAGTCAGGCCGAGTTCCTTCAGGTCCGCCTCGTCGAGCTCGCGCAAAACCGCGAGATCGACATCCTCCTCGATCAGCTGCGGCGCGAGGGCTTCCAGGCCGACGAGGCGCAGCCAGGCCTCGAGCCCTTCGTGATGGTTGGTCACCGCGCCATGATCGGTTCGTCGTTCCACGTTCCCGCCACCTCGCCCAGCGTAACCCTAGCCTAGCACGGTTGCGGCGCGAGCGCGTGCGAGCCGTGGCGCCAAGAGCGATGCGGCGGCGACGTTTTGCCCGGGGCACGGCCTCGCATGGCATCGGCGCGGCGCCGGCGCTGCAGGAGAGCGAGGTGGCGGGGGCATTCTCCGGCCTTGCCATGGGCCTCAACGCGCTGGCCACGGCGATCATCCTGCCGCTGATCTGGGCGCTGATGTTTTGAGGGGGGGGGGGGCGGGCGCGGACACGGGCGGCGATGCGGGTGGCGAGTTTGGGGGGCTGCCGTCATGGCTCGACACAACAATTGGCCGAAATGCGCCTATCTCTGCCATACAGATCATCTCTCCTACTCCCTGAAAGCTGCCATCAACAGTGCAAGGTCTTCCCAAAGTCGGTCGACGTAGTTGTGAGCGCTTCCGGTGGAGGCGGTCGACAAGGGACATAGCTCTGTCGGTGCTCATTCTGTTCTGGACGAACCTCAACTGGCAGCCATTGCTGCCGAAGACATATCGGTCGGCGGACCCAACGACGGACTCGTTGACTCGCTTCACTGCGACAAGAATTTTTGCCGGGAATGCAGCGTGTAGGCACCGCACCCCTATTCTAAATTCTCTCGTTTCGCGGAGACGGCTGGCAAGATGCTTTCAATCGATGGCGTTGAATATTGCCCAACTCGGTGTCACCGTCTCCAATATGGAGATTGGCGGTCACATTTTTCGGCACATCTGCGATATCGAGCCCGTTCGCAATGCTGACGGATCGGTGCAGCTGTTCGCTCCGCAGGACCGGTATGCTAAGAAGGATGCCTATCCGCTAAACCGGTACGGCGCCGGTCCCTTTTGCAAGTTCCGGATACCCGGCAAGCTCAACGCGAGCGGGGTGTACGTGTTCGTTATCGGCGACGCTGTCCATTACATCGGCGAGTGCACCGACCTCTCCCGCCGCTTGAACATGGGCTACGGCAACATCTCTCCGAAGAACTGCTACAAGGGCGGCCAGGAGACCAATTGCCGGGTCAATACGCTCGTCTGCCAGGCTGCGATGGCCGGTCAGGCCATTGATCTCTGGTTTCTCGAAACCGCCGATTACAAAATCATCGAATCAACGCTCAGGGCTGCAAACCGCACGGCGTGGAATCGTGTTTAGAGCGTCAGGCGATTAATCTGCAACATAGCCAGCGGCCTTGAGGTAGTTCCAACATTCTTCGGGCTCGAACAGGTCGCAGATGTTGCCGACTGCACGCCAGAGA
>NZ_JAYXIH010000056.1:0-20414 GCF_036016755.1 Aurantimonas sp. A3-2-R12
AATCGCAAAGCTTCTCCATCTTCACAAAAAAACCAGCCCATCACCAAAACGCCCCTCGTGCCCACAAAGCCGAGGGGCGTCTTGCGTTTGAAAACTACCCTCCATCCAAACCCAGCAAGCGAGCCCCCCGCGCTCACCGCTGAAACAAGCGACGGCCCAGACCGATGCCGCAAACACCCACGCCCCGACGCCCGCCCGCCGGCCTCAATCCGACAGACAGGGCGACGAGGTCACAATATCGACCTGAGGTGATCGTAAGTGGCCTTCCGGCGATATCGAGGAGGAGCACGCTTGACGATGCAATTCGGGTTGGACTGGAAAAAGCGACATGGTGGAACGCTTGTCGTGGGGGTCTTGCTGACCTGGCTGTTCTTGTTGTCCCGGCCGGAGTGGTCGCCGATGCATCAGTGGAACAGGGCGCTGGCTGACACCTCGCTGGTGATGGTCGCTTCATCGATGGCCATCGGCCCGCTGTCCCGCCTATGGACCCCATTTCGCAAGGCCATCCCCTGGCGGCGTGAGTTCGGCATCTACGGAGTGCTTCTGGCTTTCGCCCATGCCGTGTTTATCCTGATCGGATGGGTGAATCTCGATCTCATGCGGCTGATCGGCTACGAGTTCCATCCGCAATTGCTGCGCTACGTGATGCTTCAACACGGCTTCGGCCTAGCGAATATCATCGGCATTGTCGCGCTGGTCTACGCTGCAATTCTTGCGGTGACCTCCAATAATGCCAGTCAGAGACTGCTGGGAGGGTCGGTGTGGAAGTTTGTCCAGCAGGGTACCTATGTGCTGTGGTGGCTTTCGGTCGCGCACACAGGATATTTTCTCTACCTCCATTTTCAGGACTTCCATCGCCCGACGCCCGAGCCCAATTGGGCGCAGTGGCCATTCGCAATCCTCGTGCTTTCCGTGATGGCCTTGCAGACGGCGGCCTCGTTGCGGACATGGCGCGTCAAGAACAGACCGGCCCTGTCACTGTCCTAGCGACGAGGTTTTCGGGCATCGTTCGGACCATGCGGGAGCGCTCGAGATAACGGAATGGGCGAAGACGACCCGCGCGACCATTGCCCTGCGTCACCCGGGGCCAATATGGGCTCGGATCCGCGACCGATGCGCCGTTAAGCCATAAGCGTTATCAGGTGGCTCGTGCCGGTAATGGTTATGTGAACGAAACGATGACTGTTCTGCTCATTTTGGCTGGTGGCCTGCTGGTGGTGATCACCACTACAGACGCCATTGGCGGGTTCTTTCGGATCGGCGCCAGCGCGGGGCTTCTCACCCGCCCCGTCGAAGATCTTGTCAGCAAGGTTGTCCTCTGGTGGGTGCGGCGGTCCGGAAATCGGCGCCAGCTGAATCTGTTGGGGGCCTATTGCGTAGCCACCCGCACGGTCGTGAGCGTGACGGGGCTCTGGATCGGCTGGAGTCTGATCTATATGTCCTCGCCGGAGGCGGTCGTCACCGCTACGTCAGAGATTGCCGCAGAGACGCTCGAGCGCTTTTACTTCGCGGGGTATACGGTTTCGACGCTGGGCCTCGGCGATTTCAAGCCGGGCAACGATACGTGGCGTCTTGTTACGACCGTCACGTCGCTGTCCGGTTTCATGTTTCTGACCTTCTTGGTCAGTTTTCTGGTGACGATCTCGAGCCAGATCTCGCAGCGACGCTCGCTGGCGATGATCATCACGGCGGCGGGCGATGGCCCGTATGCGATCCTTGATCGTTATCGTCAGGACGACGCCGTCGATCTCAGCCCGCTGTTGAGCATGATCGCGCTGCCGCTGATCAAGACCGCCGAGGCCAGCACGAATTTGCCGCTGCTGCATCGATTTCATTCCGCTGACACGATCGCATCCTATGCCGTGGCGATCGCGAGACTCGACGAGACGCTGACCATCCTGGAGCATGGGTGCAAGGGCGGCGAGCACCCCCAGATCGCGCTGGCGCGACACGGCATCGACATGATCGTCGATACCCTTCCGGATGGGGGGCGAAACCAGGACGAGGCGGCGTCGCCTTCGTTGGCGCCATTGCGGAAGTCCGGCCTCGATTGCGCATCCGACGAAGAATTCGACCGCGCGACGTCGGAAGAGTCCGTGCGGTATCGTCGCAATCGGCTGAAGAACATGGTCGAGACACTCGGATTTTCCTGGTACCGGGATGTCTACCGGGGTCTGTAGCGCACCTCCGAGCCCGTTCCGGCGGTATGGCGTGACCGGACGCAGGTCGCGGCCTAAACCGGGTGTCGATAGGCCTGCCGGTCGGTCTGGCGGTTTCGCCGCAGGCGATCCATCTGTTCGACAAGGCCAGCGAACAGCGTATCGACTGACGATAGCCGCGCCGCGGAAGAGGCTCAATCGCCCGATTTCTTCGGCAGGTCGATGCCGGCGAAGGTCTTGATGACGGCGCTGTCGGCTTCCTTGCCGTAGCCGGCGTTGCTGGCGTTGAGATACATCGCATAGGCGGTCGAGGCGAGCGGCAGCGGGAATTTGAGCGATCGGCCGGTTTCGGTCACCAGCCCCATATCCTTGACGAAGATGTCGACCGTCGACATCGGCGTGTAATCGTCTTCCACGACGCCCTTCATGCGGTTCTCGAACATCCAGGAATTTCCGGCCGCGTTGGTGACGACGTCGTACATCAGATCGAGCGGGATGCCGGCGCGGGACGCGAGCGCCATCGCCTCGGCGCCGGCCGCGATATGGACCCCGGCAAGCAGCTGGTGGACGATCTTCACCGTCGCGCCGAGACCGATCGTCTCGCCTATATTGTAGACCTTGGCCGCGATTGCACCGAGCAGGGGCTCCAGCGCGTCGAAGACGTCTTGCGGCCCGGCGGCCATGATCGTCATCTCGCCGGTCTCGGCCTTCGCCGCCCCGCCGGAGACCGGCGCGTCCAGCATTTTCAGGCCGGCCGCGCGCAAATCCTCGTCGAAGCGGCGGGCATCGTCGGGCGAGATGGTCGCGGACACCACGACCGGCGTCCCGGGCTTGAGAAGCGGCGCGATGCCGTTCGCGCCGAACAGCGCGTCCCGGCACTGGGCGGCGTTGACCACCAGAAGCACGACCGCATCGAGATCGCCGGCAAAGGCCGAGGCGTCCTGGCCGACGCCGGCGGCTCCCGCCTGCTCGAGCCGCTCTAAGGCGGCGGGGGACAAATCGACGCCGTAGACCGTCAGTCCGGCCCGCAGGGCGGACAGGGCCGCTCCCATCCCCATCGAGCCGAGGCCGATGAATCCCACCTTCATTGCCGCCAATGCGCCCTCCCATCACCTGTTTCATGAGCCTTGGCGGACAACACGTCCGCTTCGGCAATTCAGGGCTGCTGCCTAAGGCTTGCCTGATCCGCCGGCGCGAAGCGACGCCATCCAGCCGAGCCCCTCGTCGGTCGTGCCGCGCGGCCGGTATTCGGCGCCGAAAAAGCCCGCATAGCCGAGCGCCACGATGGCCGGCAGCAGCCGCTCATAGGCAAGTTCGCCCTCGTCGGGCTCGGCGCGGGACGGAACGGCGGCGATCTGCACATGGCCGATCTGGGCCCGGTGGCGCTCGAAGCGGCGGATCAGATCGCCCTGCATGATCTGGGTATGGTAACAGTCGAACATGATCTTCAGTTCGGGCCGGCGAAGACGCGCGACGATCGCCGCCGCCTGCTCGATTTCGAAGAGAAAATAGCCCGGCGCATCGCGGTGGTTGATCGGCTCGATGAGCACCATCATGTCGTGTTTGGCGGCGCGGTCACAGGCATAGGCGAGGTTCTTGTCGAATGTTTCGCTCGCGCCTTCGACCCCTTGGGTTTTTCCGGCCATGACATGGACGGCCCCGACGCCGATCTTGGCGCCGTAGTCGAAGGCCTCGTCGATAGCCGCCCGGGCTTCCGTCTCCCGGCCGGGCACGGCGGCAAGGCCGAAATCGGTCGCGCCGCCCTTGCGGGTGTTGAGGCCGAGCATTGTCAGGCCGGTCTCCTCCAGCGCCCGCCGAACGGCCGCCGCGTCCTCGTCATAGGGCCAATGACATTCGACGGCGTCGAAGCCGGTCGCCTTCGCGCGGACGATCGCTTCGGGAAGCGACAGTTCGGTCCAGAGGAACCCGAGATTGGCGGACAGGCGGATCATCAGGACCACTCCACGTCGAAGGCGGTGACGACGCCGGCGATCTGTTCAGG
The DNA here is from genome assembly GCF_036016755.1 of Aurantimonas sp. A3-2-R12. Classification (NCBI taxonomy): domain Bacteria; kingdom Pseudomonadati; phylum Pseudomonadota; class Alphaproteobacteria; order Hyphomicrobiales; family Aurantimonadaceae; genus Aurantimonas; species Aurantimonas sp. A3-2-R12. The sequence continues at coordinate 4,162 of NZ_JAYXIH010000056.1, forward strand.
TGTCAGCTGGCGCGGTTGCAAGCCGCGGGTCAAAAGCGCGAGACGCGCCGTCTCTTCCAGTTCCTCGACGGCATAGACGGCGGCTTCCAGATCCTTGCCGGCGACGACCGGACCATGATTGGCCAGCATCACCGCCGAGCGGCGCCCGGCGAGCCCGCGGATCGCGTCGCCCGTGGCCGCATCGCCGGGCAGAAAATACGGCAGCAACTGTACCTTGCCGAGCCGCATGATCGAATAGGCGGTGAGCGGCGGCAGCATATTGTCCCTGTCGATGCCCGGCAGCATCGAAAGGGCGACCGAGTGGGTCGAGTGAAGATGCACCACCGCGCCGGCGGTCGAGCGGGTGTCGTAAAACGCCCGGTGCAGCGGCATTTCCTTCGTCGGCTTGTCGCCCTCGACGAACGTTCCGGCCGCATCGAAGCGGCTGAGACGGGCCGGATCGAGCCGGCCAAAGGAGGCGCCGGTCGGTGTGACCAGCAGGCCGCCATCGGGCATCCGGACCGAGATATTGCCCGAGGCGCCGTGGGTCAGGCCGCGATCGTAGATCGAGCGCGCCAGTTCGCAGACCGTCTCGCGAAGCCGTGCCTCAGACGTCATGATGCTCGCCTTTCAAGACACCCAGCGCGGTCTGGAAGAAATCCGCGTCGCCGAAATTGCCCGACTTCAGGGTCAGCCAGAGTGGCCGGTCCGACGCCTTCACGGCCGGGACGCCCGGCGCGATCTCCGGACCGATGGCAAGGGCGGAGAGGCCGAGACCCTCGACCACCGCGCCCGACGTCTCGCCCCCCGCCACGACCAACCGCGTGACGCCGGCCGCGCATAATTGGCGGGCGGTTTCGGCGAAGAACTCTTCAAGGCGCGCGGCGAGCGCGTCCCGGCCGAAATGCCGCTGCGCCGCCTTGACCGCTTCCGGGTCGGCCGAGGAGTAGATGAGCGGAACGCCGTCGGTCTGTTCGAGTGCCCAACCGACCGCGCCGTCCGGCGACTGCTCACCCGCCATCACCCGGTCCGGCACGATTTCGAGGGCGGGGGAGGTCTCGGCATAGCGAGCGACCTGCGTCCGCGTCATGGTCGAGCATGAGCCGGACAGGATCGCCGCCGGGCCGTCCGAGCCGATCCAGGTGGATGGCTCCGACGCAAGCAGGTTCTCGGCGCGGAAATTGTCCGGAAGGCCGAGAGCAATGCCCGAGCCGCCGGTCAGAAGCCGCAGGCCGCGCGCGGCTTGCCCGATCGCCATGAGGTCCGCGTCGCGGATCGCGTCGACCACCACCACGGGACGGCCGGCGGCCGCTTCGGCGGCCATCGCGTCCATGATCGCCGGACCACCTTGAAACACCGTTGTCGCGGCGACGTGCCCGACGCCCTGTTTCGTCTGCGGCGCAAGCCAGCGGCGAAGGTCGGCATCCGTCATCGGTGTCAGCGGATGGTGTTCCATGCCGCTTTCGCTGAGCAGCCGGTCGCCGACGAAGAGATGGCCCTGATAGATGCTGCGCCCCGTCGCCGGAAACGCCGGGCAAACGATCGTGCGGTCCGTCCCGAGGCGCTGCATCAGGGCATCGATCACCGGTCCGATATTGCCCTCGGGGGTCGAATCGAAAGTCGAACAGTATTTGAACAGGAACTGCCGGCAGCCCTGGTCGACAAGCCAGTCGAGCGCCGCAAGCGACAGCGCCACCGCTTCGGCCGGGGGGATCGTCCGCGATTTCAGCGCCACGATACCGGCCTCGACGCCCGGCTCGGCGGCGCCACTTGGCACGCCGCTATACTGCGTCACCCGCATGCCGCCCTTGGCGAGGGTGTTGGCAAGGTCGGACGAGCCGGTGAAGTCGTCCCCTATGCAGCCGAGCAGCATCGTCCCTCTCCTCTTTCGTCAGCTTCGGCAATGTATACCGTAGTGAGGCTAACTACCGCGTCTTGGCCGCTGGTGCCAAGCCTTGCCTTGAAGGAAGTTGAAGCGCCCGGGATCGAAGCGCCCCTTAACGCAGGCGGGCGACGGATTCGTTACTCGTAGAAGACGTCGACCAGCGACAGCGAGACCGCCGGCACATAGGTGACGAGGATCAGGATCAGGACCAGAACGCCGATGAACGGCAGGTTCGTCTTCGTCGTCTTCCAGATGTCGGTGCGGGCGATCGAGCAGGCCGTGACCAGCACGCTGGCGACCGGCGGGGTTTGCTGGCCGAGCGCGATGTTCAGCGTCAGCAGGATGCCGAACTGGATCGGGTCGATGCCGATTTCGTGGACCAGCGGCATGAAGATCGGCACGGTCAGGATGATCGCGGCGGCACCGTGCAGGACCATGCCGACGAACAGGAGGAAGACGTTGATGATCATCAGGACGAGGAACTTGTCGGTCGTCAGCGTGGTGATGCTGGCGGCGAGCCGCTGCGGCATTTCGGTCTCGGTCAAATAGAGGCCGAGCACAGCGGACGTGGCGACCAACAGCATGACGACGGCGGTCTGGATCACGCCGTCGATCAGCGAGAGATAGAGCTTCTTCAGATTGATCTCGCGATAGATGAAGCCGCCGATCAGCAAGGCCGCGACGACGGCGAGGCCCGCGCCTTCTGTGGCGGTGACGAAGCCGCCGAAAATGCCGCCAAGGATGATCACCGGCAGAATCAGCGCCCAGGCGGCGTCCTTCGTCGCCGTCCAGAGACGGCAAAGGCTGAACGCCTCCTCGCGCGGCAGGTCGTAGCGAACGGCGAAATAATATGAGAGCGCCATCATCGAAAAGCCACCGAGCAACCCCGGCACGATGCCGGCGACGAACAGCCGGACGATCGAGGTGTCCGACAGCGCGCCGTAGAGGATCATCGGAATCGACGGCGGGATGATGATGGCCAGCGAAGCGGAGGACGAGGTGATGGCGGCGGCGAAGCGGGGCGAATAGCCCTTCTTCTTCATCGCCGGGATCAGCACAGAGCCGATCGCCGCGACATCGGCGACCGCCGAGCCGGAAATTTCGGCGAAGAATAGCGAGACCCCGACATTCACCATCGCCAGCCCGCCGCGCAGGAAGCCGATCAATGCGGAAACGAAGGTGATCAGTCGCTGCGAGATGCCGCCGGTGTTCATCAGCGCGCCGGCCAAGATGAACAGGGGAATGGCAATCAGCGGGAAGCTGGTGGCACCGTCGAAGATCGACAACGCCGCGTTGAGAAAGCCGAGATAGCCGTTCAGCATGAATACGCCGACCAGGGCGCTGGCGAGGATCGCGACAGCGATCGGCAGGCCGATGGCGATCAACACGAACATCAACAGGAGGATGAGCGCCTCGGTCATTTCGGCTCTCCGGCGCGCATGGCGTTGAGTTCGGTTTCGGCGCGGGCGATCTCGGTCTCGATCTCGCGCTGCTCCGGATCGAGGCCTTCCTCGACGTCCCGATAGCGTTCGGGAAGGGTGAGAAGGCGCGCCAGGATGATCAGCCCGGCGCTGACCGGCAGGATGCTCTGCACGAAACTGCGCGGAACGAACCGGACGGAGATCAGCGTTTCATTGCCGAAGATGTCGAGAATCGCCCAACCGGCCCAGCCGATCACCGCGAAGACGATCAGGAAGATCAGTTCGACGACGACGAACAGAACCGTGCGGCTTGGCCGCGGCAGCGCGAACAAGAGCCCGCTGAAGCCCAGATGCGCGTTCCGCATCGTCGCCAGCGCCGCCCCGGAAAAGGTGATCCAGGCGAGCAGCACCGAGGCGATCTCGTCGTACCAGATCAGCGAATTGCCGGAATAGCGAAACGTCACGCCCAACAGAACGACCCCGGTGAGGACGATGAGCAGGAACAGCGTCACGGCTTGAAGGGCGATGTCGAGCCAGCGGGCGAGCCGGGACATGGGCGGTTTTCCAAGAAAGGCATATGAGACGATTGACGAGGGAAAAACGGGGGCCGACTCCGCCGGCCCCCGCATTTTGTGACGGTCCTAGGAACCGTCGGCGAGCGACTGCGCCTTGTCGATCATCTCCTGGCCGCCTTCGACCTCGGAGGCGAACTTCTCATAGAGCGGCTTGGAGGCGTCGATGAAGGCCTGGCGGTCGGCCTCGTTGACCTCCATGCCACCGTCCTTCAGCTTCTGGAGAAGTTCACCGTCGGCACTGGCGCCCTGTTCACGCGCCCATGTGGCGACCTCCTGGGCGGTCTCGGCAAGGACGGTTTGTATTTCGGGATCGAGCTTTTCGAACGTCGCGATCCCGACCGTCGGGTAGGCCGGCGAATAGACGTGCCCGGACATCGACAGATATTTCTGCACCTCGTCGAGCTTACCGGCCGCGATGTTGGTCAGCGGGTTCTCCTGACCGTCGATGACGCCGGTCTGCAGCGCGACGAAGACTTCGGAGAACGACATCGGCGTCGGGTTGGCGCCATAGGCCTGGAACATTGCCACCCGCCAGGACGAGTTCGGCGTGCGGATCTTCAATCCTTCCAGATCGGCCGGCGTGTTGATCGGTCGCTCGTTGTTGGTGATCTGGCGGAAGCCGTTTTCCCAGATCGCCAGCGGGCGATAGCCTTGTGCCTCGGCGGCCGGCACCAGGACGTCCTTGAACAGGGTCTCGTCGATCCGCGCCAGGTGGTCGCGATCCTTGACCATGAAGGGCAGGTCGAAGAGCGCGTATTCCGGCGCGATCTCCGGCATCGTCGAGGACGGCAGCGTCAAGTGCATGGTGCCGAGCTTGATCTTCTGCAGCATGTCCTTGTCCTTGCCGAGCTGCGAGGAGTCGAACACCTTGACCACGGCCTTGTCGCCGAGCTTTTCGTTGGCGCGCTTGGCGAATTCGCTGGCGGTCCGCTCCTGCAGCGAGCCGTTCGCGGCGCTGATGCCGAAAATGATCTCTTCCTGGGCCTTGGCGGCGGCACCGGCGGTCAAAAGGACTGCGCCCGCGAGAAGCGCCTTCAAAGTTGTGTGCATCATATCTTTCCTCCCATCTGCGTTGAAAAATCTGTCGTTGGTCTGGTCGTCTGGGGCGCGGCCTTTTCCGGCCGTTCTTCGGCGTGGATTTGGGCCGTGCGCCTCAGGCGGCGGCCGAGGATTCGAGGCCCTGGCGAAAAAGCGTGGCCAGGCTCTGATCCGGAGGCGGTGTATTCCCGTCCGCCTCATTCTTGCGGGCCGCGAGCATCAGCCCGAGTTCGATAGCTTTACGGCCGGCGCCGGCATTGGCGATGCCCTGGCCGGCGATGTCGTAGGCGGTTCCGTGCGCCGGCGTGACGATCGGGAACGGGTAGCCGGCGATCAGGGTCACGCCCCGATCGAAGCCGATGAGCTTCATCGCGATCTGCCCCTGGTCGTGATACATCGTCAGCACCGCGTCGAACTCACCCTTCAGGGCCCGCACGAATACGGTGTCGGAGGGGATTGGTCCCGTCACGGCCATCTGGTGGGACAGAGCCCGCTCGACCGCCGGCAGGATGATCGCGTCGTCCTCGGTGCCGAAATTGCCGCCGTCGCCGGCATGGGGATTGAGCGCCGCGACGCCGATCCGTGGTCGCGCGAATCCCGCCCCTTGCATGGTCTCGACGGTCAGGCGCAGGCTCTCGAAAACACGCTCTTCGCTGAGCGCGCCGGCAACCTCGGATAGCGGGATATGCGAGGTGCAGCGGGCGTTCCAGACTTCGTCGAGCACGTTGAACTCGCTGCCGTTGCGCGTCGCGTGAATGGTGCGGTTCACGAAGCCGATCTCGTCGACATAGTCGGAGTCGGTCTGCCGCATGGCGTGCTTGTTGAAGGGCGTGAAGAACACTGCGTCGGCATGGCCGCCATTGGCCGCTAGCAGGGCACAGCGGAAATTGGCCAGCGCTGAGCGACCGCCATCAGCGCTGGCGGTGCCGAGTTCGATGGTGGCGGGATCGCAGTTGCCAAGATCGACGAAACATGAGTGCTCGGGCCGCCGCGGACCCAACGCATCGAGCGAAACGGTCGGCAGATCAATGGCGACGTCGGCGTGTTTCGCTCCCATGTCCAGAACGCGGCGATCGCCGATGACCAGCATGACCGCCTGGGAAGCGATGTCGTCGGCGAGCAGCCGGGCAGCGAGTTCCGGGCTGATGCCCGCGGGGTCACCGATCGCAAAGGCGATCACCAGATCGTTCCGCATTCGGCCCCCCGCCGGTTATGGATATTGCATTTTGCATACGATATTTCTTTTGACGTGCGCAAGCGGTTTTTTTGCTATGAAGGCGCGTTGCCTCTTGCTGGAGCCCGCCGTGACTGAACTGCCGGTCGAAGACGATATCGCCTATCCGGACGCGCCCGTGATCCAGAGGCAGACGCTGCACAAGCAGGTCGCGGGCCGAATCCGGGACCTTATCATTGAGGGGCATCTCAAACCGGGCGCGCGAATCAACGAGGCCGCGCTTGTCGATTCGCTCGGCGTTTCCCGCACGCCGCTCCGCGAGGCGCTCCGCACACTCGCCGGCGAAGGTCTGATCGACATTCGGCCGGCGCGGGGCAGCATCGTGCGGCGGCTGACGCCCGAGGACGTGTTCTCGATGCTGGAGGTGTTGGCGGAACTGGAAAAGCTTGCCGGCCGGCTGGCATGCAAGCGCGCCAGCGACAAGGACCTTGCCGAACTTCTCGCGATTCACGACGCGATGATGGGCTATTACGCCAAGCGGGACCGGCTGACGTACTACAAGGCCAACCAGGATATCCATGCACGCATCGCGCGCCTGTCACGCAACAACATGCTGATCGATGTGCAGGCAAACATCCAGGCGCGGCTGAAGCGCATCCGCTTCCTAGGCAATCAGGGACCCGAGGCCTGGGCGAACGCCGTGGCCGAGCACGAGGAGATGGCCGAGGCGCTCCGTGTTCGGGATGGCGCGCGCCTCGGCGAAGTCCTCACCAAGCATCTGATGAACACTTGGGACCGGGTCAAGGACGTCGTCTGAACGGCGCGCCCGCCGCAATTGACGCGGGCGCGCAACGGTGACGACAGCCGGCTACTCGGCGGCTTCCTGATAGTCCTCGACCGGTGGGCAGGAACAGACGAGGTGGCGGTCGCCATAGACGTTGTCGACGCGGTTGACCGGCGCCCAGTATTTGTCGACCCGGAACGCCCCCGGCGGATAACAGGCCTGTTCGCGGGTGTAGGGCCGGTCCCATTCGCCGACGAGATCCTCCACCGTATGCGGCGCGTTCTTCAGTGGATTGTTCTGCGGATCGATGCGGCCTTCCTCGATGTCGCGCGCCTCCTCGCGGATCGCCAGCATGGCGTCGCAGAAGCGGTCGAGCTCGGCCTTGGTTTCTGATTCCGTCGGCTCGATCATCAAGGTTCCGGCCACCGGCCAGCTCATCGTCGGGGCGTGGAAGCCGCAGTCGATCAGCCGCTTGGCCACATCGTCGACGCTGACGCCGGCGGACTCCTGCAGGATGCGTGTGTCGACGATACATTCATGCGCCACCCGGCCGTTCTTGGCCTTGTAGAGCACCGGATAGGCGTCCTCGAGCCGCTTGGCGACGTAGTTGGCGCTGAGGATCGCAACCTTGGTCGCCTGGGTGAGGCCCGCGCCGCCCATCATCAGGCAGTAGCTCCACGAGATCGGCAGGATCGAGGGCGAGCCGAACGGTGCGGCGGAGACCGGCCCCTCGCTTCCGCCCGTCGTTGGATGGCCCGGCAGATACGGCGCCAGATGCGCCTTGACCCCGATTGGCCCCATACCCGGACCGCCGCCGCCATGGGGGATGCAGAAGGTCTTGTGAAGGTTCAGATGGCTGACATCGGCGCCGAAGTCGCCCGGCCGCGCGAGGCCGACGAGGGCGTTCATGTTGGCCCCGTCGAGATAGATTTGGCCGCCATGCTCGTGGACGATGGCGCAGAGTTCGGCGACGCTTTCCTCGAACACCCCGTGCGTCGAGGGATAGGTGATCATGCAGGCGGCGAGATTGGCCGCATGGGCCTCGGCCTTGGCGCGGAAATCGTCGACATCGATGTCGCCGTTCTCGTCCGACTTCACCACCACCACCTTCATTCCCGCCATCTGCGCCGAAGCCGGGTTGGTGCCGTGCGCCGAGGTCGGAATCAGGCAGATGTCGCGGTGATCATCGCCATTCGCCTGGTGGTAGGCGCGGATGGTAAGGAGACCCGCATATTCGCCCTGCGCGCCGGAGTTCGGCTGCATGGAAACGGCGTCGTAGCCGGTGATCTGGCACAGCTTGTCAGACAGATCTTCGATCAATGCCTTGTAGCCGAGCGCCTGATCCTGCGGCACGAAGGGATGCAGTTCGGCATATTCCGGCCAGGTGATCGGCAGCATCTCGGCCGTGGCGTTCAGCTTCATGGTGCAGGAGCCGAGCGGGATCATCGACCGATCTAGGGCGAGATCGCGGTCCGACAGCCGGCGGATGTAACGGGTCATCTCGCTTTCGGCGCGGTTCATGTGGAAGACCGGATGGGTCAGGTAATCCGTGCTGCGCCGCAGCGGTTCCGGCAGCCGGTTATCGCGGTCGAAATCGTCGACCGTGAATTCCCCGCCGAAGGCCCGCCAGACGGCTTCGATCACGGTCGGGCGCGTCCGCTCGTCGATGCTGATGCCGATCCGGTCGGTGCCGACCTTGCGCAGATTGACCCCCTCGGCGAGCGCGGATTTCAGGATCGCGCCCTGCAGCCGCCCGACCTCGATCGTCATGGTGTCGAAAAACGCCTCCGGCTCGACCGTATAGCCGAGTTTTTCCAGCCCCTTGGCCAGCAGCACCGCGCGCTGGTGCACCCGCTGGGCGATGGCCTTGAGGCCCTCCGGCCCGTGGAACACCGCGTACATCGCCGCCATGACGGCGAGCAGCACCTGCGCGGTGCAGATGTTCGACGTCGCCTTTTCGCGGCGAATGTGCTGCTCGCGGGTCTGCAGTGCCAGACGGTAGGCGCGGTTGCCGCGCGTATCCACCGAAACGCCGACGAGCCGGCCGGGCATCGCGCGCTTGTGCGCGTCCTTCACCGCCATATAGGCGGCGTGCGGGCCGCCATAGCCCATCGGCACGCCAAAGCGTTGGGTCGAGCCGACGGCGATGTCGGCGTTCATCTCGCCGGGCGTCTTCAAGAGCGCCAACGATAACAGGTCGGCGGCCATCACCGCGATGGCATTCTCGCCATGCAGCGCCGCGATCACTTCGGTGAAGTCGCGCACATGGCCGTAGGTGCCGGGATATTGGAAGATCGCGCCGAACACCGTATCCGGCTTCAGATCCTGGAAGGGATCGCCGATTTCGACCGTCCAGCCGAGCGGCTCGGCCCGGGTGCGGATCACCGCGATCGTCTGGGCGTGGCAGTTCTCGTCGACGAAGAAGACGGTGCGTTTCGATTTCGACAGCCGGTGCGCCATCGCCATCGCCTCGGCCGCCGCGGTCGCTTCATCGAGGAGCGAGGCGTTGGCGACGTCGAGCCCGGTGAGGTCCGACACCATGGTCTGGAAGTTCAGCAGTGCTTCCAGCCGGCCCTGGCTGATCTCCGGCTGATAAGGCGTATAGGCCGTGTACCAGGCGGGATTTTCCAGGATGTTGCGCTGGATGACCGGCGGCGTGATGGTGCCGTAATAACCTTGGCCCAGCAGTGAAACGAGGTTCTGATTGCGATTGGCGGTCTCGCGCAGCGCGTCCAGCGCCTGGCGCTCGGTCATGGCCGGACCCCATTCGAGCGGCTTTTCCTGCCGGATCGCGGCGGGGACCGTCGCGTCGATAAACGCGTCGAGACTGTCGGCGCCGAGCAGCGCCAGCATCGCCTCCATCTCGGTCGGGGAGGGGCCGATGTGACGCCGGTTGGCGAAATCGTAGGGCTCGTAGTCGGTGAAGTCGAAGCTCATGCGTGACGCCTTATCCGACCAACGCCTTGTAGGCGTCCTCATCCATCAGGGCATCGGCCGCCGACGCATCCTTGAGCTTCATCTTGAAGAACCAGCCGGCATCCATCGGGTCGTTGTTGACGACGGACGGATCGTCGGCGATCGCCGGGTTCACCTCGGTGATCTCGCCGTCGAGCGGAGCATAGATTTCCGACGCGGCCTTGACCGATTCCACCACGGCGACGTCGTCGCCCTTGGCAAAGCTCGCGCCGACATCCGGCAATTCGACGAAGACGAGGTCGCCGAGCTGGATCGAGGCGTGGGTGGTGATCCCGACCGTGGCGATATCGCCTTCGAGCCGCAGCCACTCATGGTCTTCGGTGAATTTGAGCATTCGGCTGTCCTTTAACGTTTGAAGTTGGCGGCGACGAACGGAAGCGGCGTGACGATGACGGGAATGCGCTTGCCTCGCACGTCCGCGAAGAGCCGGGTGCCGGCCGTCGCCAGTTTGGAGGGGACATAACCCATGGCGACGGGACCATCCACGCTGGGACCGAAACCGCCGGAGGTCACCGCGCCGACCGGAGAACCGGCCTGTTCGTCGGAAAACAGCGCCGCGCCGCCACGAACCGGGGTTCGCGTCTCGGGGCGCAGACCGACGCGGCGACGCGAGGTGCCCTCGGCCAACTCCGCCAGGATTGTTGCCGCGCCCGGAAAGCCGCCGGCGCGCTCGCCGCCGGTGCGACGCGTCTTCTGGATCGCCCATTGGAGCGCGGCTTCCACCGGCGTCGTGGTCGTGTCGATATCGTTGCCATAGAGGCAGAGGCCGGCCTCCAGCCGCAGGGAATCGCGGGCGCCGAGGCCGATCGGCTCCACCGCCTCATGGGCGAGCAGCGCGGTCGCGACGGCCGCGGCCTTCTCCGCCGGGATGGAGATTTCGAAGCCGTCCTCACCGGTGTAGCCGGAACGCGAGACGATGCATTGCGCACCGCAGAGCTCAACGGACCTGATATCCATGAAGCGCATTGCGGTGACATCGCCGGACAGCGTGCTCAACGCGGCTTCGGCCTTCGGCCCTTGCAGCGCGATAAGGGCGCGATCGGTTAGCGGCGTGATCTCGCAGCGGTCCGACAGGGCGGCGCTGAGATGGGCGATGTCCTCGGCCTTGCAGGCCGCGTTGACGACCAGGAACAAATGGTCGCCGCGATGGGCAACCATCAGATCGTCGAGAATGCCGCCGGCCGGGTTGGTGAACAGCGCATAGCGCTGCCGCCCTTCCTTCAGGCCGGCGATGTCCACCGGCACCAGCGTTTCCAGCGCCAGTGCGGCATTGCGAAGGTTTCCCGACAACGGTCGAATTTCCACCTGTCCCATGTGGGAGACGTCGAACAGCCCGACGGCGGCGCGCGTATGCAGGTGCTCCTTCATCACGCCGGCCGGATATTGCACCGGCATCTCGTAGCCCGCGAACGGCACCATCCGGGCGCCGAGCGACATGTGAAGGTCGAACAGCGGCGTCTTCAACAATTGTGCCGTTTCACTCAAACGCCTTGCCTCCGGCCCTGGAATCCGATGCCACTATAGCCAGGTTCGACGCCGCGTCGCTACCCGTTTCCTGGCCTCTTGGCGGGGCCGCCCAACCGACAATGCTTCGGCCCACCGCACCTTGTCGGACGTCGTCGATGCGAGGTGGGCGAGGGAGATTCATCGCGTGCGAACCGGACCGGGAGAGTGTATCGCAGGCTTTATCGGTCTTCAACACGGCGTGAGATGCCGCGTGATCGCGTCTTTTCCCTTTGCGAATGGGCTGTGGCGCGCGATGTTGGCGCCAAAGGACATGGCGTCGCCCGCAAATCGGTGGCCGGCGAAGGGTCTATTGTGTGCGTTTGGATAAGCGACATCGAAACAGGAGACGGAATGGACACGGACGGCGGCGCGGGGTGGATGTCTACGATCAAGCGCTACCTTCCTCTCGCGATCATCGCGGCCGGATTGCTGCTTGCCTATAGCCTCGGTCTGCACGGCTACCTGTCGCTTGAGTCCTTCCTTGCCAGCCGTGATCTGCTCGGCCGCTTCGTCTCGGAAAATACGGCCGTTGCCTCGGTCGGATATGTCGTCGGCTACGCCGTTCTTGTTGCTTTCGCCTTTCCCGCGGCGGCGATCTTCACCGTCGCAAGCGGCTTCCTGTTCGGGTGGTTTCTTGGCGGGATCCTCACCATCATCGGCGCCACGATCGGCGCGACGCTCATCTTCGTGGCCGCGCGTTACGCCTTCGGGGATCTGCTGCGCAAGCGCGCCGGCGGTGCCATTGCGCGCTTCGCCGACGGTTTTCGCGACGACGCCTTCGCCTATCTCCTCGTTCTGCGGCTGACGCCGGTCATGCCTTTCGTCGCTGTCAACGTGGCGCCGGCCTTCTTCGACGTCCCACTCAGAACCTATGTCATGGCGACGTTGATCGGCATCATTCCAGGCTCGATGGTCTATGCCTTCCTCGGCAGCGGCATCAATCAGGCGCTCGTCAATGTCGGCGAGGGGGATGTCGAGCTCGCCGATCTCTTGACGACGGAGATGACCATCGCCTTGCTCGGGCTCGCCGCCTTCGCGATCCTCGGTCTGGTCCTGAAGAAGACCTATTTTCGTGGACGGCGCCCCGTCGCCGCCGAAACGAAGCCACGCGGAGGCTGAGATGGCCGAGATCCTGACACCCGACATCTGCGTCATTGGAGGCGGGTCGGGCGGCCTGACCACGGCAGCGGCCGCTGCCGCATTCGGGGTGCCGGTCGTTCTCGTCGAACGCGGCCTGATGGGCGGCGACTGCCTCAACTTCGGCTGCGTTCCCTCAAAGGCGCTACTCGCCGCCGGCAAACACGCCGCCGCGATCCGCGCCGCGCCGCTGTTCGGCGTATCGGCCGGCGAGCCGACGGTCGATTTCTCTGCCGTCAAGGCGCATGTCGACGGGGTGATCGGGGCGATCGCACCCAATGATTCAGTCGAGCGCTTCGAGGGTCTCGGCGTCCGGGTAATCAAGGCCGACGCGCAATTCATCGATCCGAATACCGTCAATGCCGGCGGACAGTTGATCCGCGCCCGGCGCTTCGTCGTTGCCGCCGGCTCCTCGCCGCTGGTTCCGCCCATCGACGGGTTGGCCGAGACGCCGCATCTCACCAACGAGACGATTTTCTCTCTCACCGAGCGGCCGAACCATCTCCTGGTGATCGGGGGGGGGCCGATCGGCATGGAAATGGCGCAGGCCCATCGCCGGCTCGGCGCCAAGGTTACCGTAGTGGAAGGCGAGACGGCGCTTGGAAACGACGATCCGGAACTTGCGGCCGTCGTCCTTCGCCGTCTCCGCGCGGAGGGCGTCGTCATCGAGGAACACACCAAAGTAGTCGGCGTTGATGGAGGCGGAAGCGCGGTGCGGCTGGCCATCGAGCGCAAGAACGGCGAGAAAGCGATGATCGAGGGGAGCCATCTCCTGGTCGCAGTCGGCCGGGCGGTGAATGTCGAGGGTCTTGGCCTCGACGCGGCGGGCATCGACTACGATCGTCGCGGCATCAAGGTCGGCGCCGATCTGCGCAGTTCGAACCGACGGGTCTATGCCGTCGGCGATATCGCCGGCGGCCCGCAATTCACCCATGTCGCCAACTACCACGCCGGGCTCGTCATCCGGGCGATCCTGTTTCGCCTGCCGATCAAGGCCGACCACGACAAGCTCCCGCATGTGACCTTCACCGATCCGGAACTCGGTCAGGTCGGCCTGACCGAGGCGCAAGCCATGTTGCGCGGGCTCAATGTGGATGTGCTGCGCTGGCCCTTCGAGGAAAACGATCGCGCCCAGACCGAGCGGCGCACTCAGGGGCTGGTCAAGCTTGTGGCCGGCCGCGGTGGACGGCTGCTTGGGGCCGGGGTCGTCGGTGCCGAGGCGGGCGAACTCACCAATCTGTTTTCGCTGGCGATCGGCAGGGGCCTGAAGATTTCCGATCTGCGCGATTTTATCTCGCCCTATCCGACCTTCTCCGAAATTGGCAAACGGGCAGCCACCTCCTACTATCATCCCTATACGCGGCGTCCGCTGGTGCGCCGTGCTATCGGCTTTTTGAGCCGGTTCGGCTGACCAGGCGCATGGACAGTGTTGAACGGGTCGAATCTCAAGGCTGCAAGCGAAGGGACGAGCGTCGCATTGCCGAAGGACACGAAGCGACCTGCCGATCGCCGATCGAAGGATGTCGCGCGCGTGCCGCTCGTCAGGCGGCGTATTTCAACGCGGCTTCTGCTCGTCACCATGCTGGCGGTGATGCTCGCCGAGGTGCTGATCTTCGTTCCCTCGATCGCCAATTTTCGCGAAGACTGGCTGTCGGCAAAGATCGAGACCGCGGCGGTCGCGGGCCTCGCTTCGAGCCAGAACAATCCGCAGGGCGACGTGGTGCTCGGCCCCGCCCAGGAGGCAAGCCTGCTCAAGGCTCTCGATGCCAAGCTCGTCGCGATCGTCGAGGGCGACGTCTCGCGATTGCTGGCCCGTGACGAAACGCTTGGCGTTGTCGATCTGCAGATCGACCTGAGCAATCAGAACCCGTTTCGGATGGTGACTGGCGCGTTCAACACGCTTCTGTCCGGGGGCAACCGCACCATGCGGGTGTTCGGTGCGGTCGGCGACGGATCGCTGGTCGGCGAGGTGGTGATGTCGGAATACCCGCTGCGCCGCGACATGCTGATCTATTCGCGCAATATCCTGCTGTTGTCGCTGGCGATCGCCTCCTTCGCTGCGCTCCTGGTCTACGGGTCGATCAGCGCCTATCTGATCCGGCCCATCCAGGCGATGACAGGCTCGATGATCCGGTTCGGCGAGAAACCCGCGGACTCCTCCCGGATCATCCGGCCGACCGAGCGCGACGACGAGATCGGCGTTGCCGAGGCGGAACTGGCCGCCATGCAGACTCGGCTCGCCGACACGCTGCGCGAACAACGCCATCTGGCGGATCTCGGCCTCGCCGTTTCCAAGATCAACCACGATCTGCGCAACATCCTGGCTTCGGCGCAGATGATCTCCGACCGCCTGGCGACTCTCAATGATCCGCGCGTCCAGCGGGTGGCGCCCATGCTGCTGCGTAGCCTCGACCGAGCCTTGAACTACACCCAGTCGGTGCTGGCTTACGGGCGAGCGGTCGAAAACGCGCCGGTGAAGCGCAAAGTGCGGCTGAAACAGCTGGTCACCGACGTGTTCGAGATGGTCGCGGTGTCGCCCGACTCCGGGATCGGCTGCGTCAACGCGGTGGGCGAGGGGCTCGAAGTGGAGGTGGATCCGGACCAGTTCCACCGGGTTCTGGTCAACCTTTGCCGCAACGCCATTCAGGCGTTGGAGGGCAACGAGGCGGACCAGCCCTCGGTCGTGCGGCGGATCACCATCGCGGCGCGGCAAGAGGTCGATGGCGAGACCCTGGTCATCGTGGAGGACACCGGACCGGGACTGCCCGAGCGGGCCCGCGAAAACCTGTTCAAGGCGTTCACCGGGTCGGTGCGTTCCGGCGGGACCGGGCTCGGGCTCGCCATCGCGGCGGAGATCGTCGAGGCGCATGGAGGCCGCATCACCCTCGCCGACGGCACGACGCCGGGAGCCCGCTTCGAAATCCGGCTGCCGTCGCGTTCGTCGCTTGGCGCGGCGGCCGCCACCGTCCCGATCACCTGAGACAGGTGACCTTCCAGCTGAAAATTTGCGGCCGATGCCGGCTTGCATTCCAAGACCCGAGCGGCTACCTAGCCCTCACGAACGCAGCAGCCTCGTCAGGGCCTGCTCGTCAGTGCGCCCGTAGCTCAGCTGGATAGAGCACCAGACTACGAATCTGGGGGTCAGAGGTTCGAATCCTTTCGGGCGCACCAAAATTCACTTATGAAATCAATTAGTTATTGAATCGCAGCGAGTTGTGCGAGCGTGGGGCTTGCCCTGAATCGCCACGGAGTCGCCACCGCAACAAGAATTAACCATCTTGTGATATGGTTCGGCACAAATTAGTGGGCGGAAGAGGGGAGCGCCTTGCCGACAGGTGAAGAGAACAGACAAGCGGTTTTCAGTTGGCTCAACCTGTTTCTGAAGGATCAAGGACTTCAATTCTCACGATCGGGCTTCAAGGGTGGGAGCAACATCGGCAACCATACGGTGGATGAGGCCACCGGCTTCTGGGGAAATCCGCAATACTCCACGAACAAGCCGCCGAGATGGCTGTTCAATGTAGACGTTGCCGGTGTTTTACCCGAAGCGGTGCTTCCGGCGGCATTACAAGAAATCGGAATCGGAGCCTCCAATACCGCACAAGGCGACAAGGCGGGTTTAGCGGTTCGTATTCTGCCGCTGATCAAGACCGGTGAAGGGGAGTTCGTGGGGATGTCCCGAAGTTTGTTGAACTTCGTTGAGCGGCGATGCCGGGTTGAACGTTACGCGGCCCTCGATGCAGGGGCAATGAACTTTTCGGCATTTTGGCGCTGATGG